>CAZHHS010000021.1:0-16099 GCA_964532395.1 uncultured Desulfobacterales bacterium
CTGTAGACTCCCGTGTTGGAGGCAGTCGGGTTAAAATAGGGGTGCGAAACTTGAGTAAGGAGACAATTAGTAGCAGGAGGGACGATATGACACGCGAACGGTTACGATGGAAAGTCAGAGAGGATTGGACTCCGTTTTTCTGTTTCAGCAACGGGTGTTACGAGGAGGCGAGATATGTCGTTCGAGTCGATTTAGGGCCGGCGTCCTTACAACTCTGTCTCTGCGGTGATTGTTCAAACCAACCCCCGGAGTCGATGATAGACAGCGTAACAGCCAAACCCTAAAGGAATTAGATGGAATACGATGCCCTTGTCACGCAGGGTCAAGAAGCTTATGCATTTCTCTTTGTTCCCCGATAAGTGAATGCATTCTTGTGCATTTTGATGTAGCTACCCTTGTCAATGCCGATAACCTTGCCACAAGGACATTCGATGCTGCCATGCAATTTAGGCACCTCGAATGTGCGCAAGATCCGATCCTTGTGGCATCGCAATACGTCACCCTGACCCACTTTATCATATTTCCAGAGTTTTCTTTTACAGGCTGCGCATTTAATTGTAAGCATGAGATCGTAACGCTCTCGCTCCACTCTGTGGCGACATTTTGCCGGGGACCGCTACCGCATCAACCTACATGTCCGGTTTCTGGTACCGGGTGGACACAGCTGTGGGAAACTCCCTATCCGTTTGATTTCCGGAAGAGAGTTTTGGAATGACAGCGTCCAGCCAACGATCCGACCAGAAGCCGTTTTACTGGCTCAGCCACCCCTTGATTTCGTCCACCGCGGGTACTTTGCCGACCGCCTTTACGTCCCCGTCGATGACCACCGCGGGCGTTCCAAAGACACCGAATTTGGCGATCTCCATTACATCCGTAACCTTGTCCACGCTGGCCGCCACACCGGCTTCACTCACCGCCTGTTTCACATTATCCGCCGTTTTCTGACATTTGGGGCATCCCGGTCCCAGTACTTTGATTTCCATCTGCTTATTCTCCTTTAAAGATCTTGGGGATCTCGATCACCTTGAAGATACGATAGCCTCATGCCGCGATTGCGCCGTACAAAATCCCGGCAACCGTTGAAAGGATGACAATCGTAATGCAAAATACCGCCGTCTTCCTGGCGCCCATCACTCCGCCGATAACGAGCATATTGGGCAGCGACAATGCAGGCCCGGCCAATAGCAATGCCAGCGCCGGTCCCTTTCCCATCCCCGCACCTAAAAGGCCTTCAAGGATGGGGACTTCGGTCAAGGTCGCAAAATACATGACGGATCCGGAGAGCGCGGCAAATAGGTTGGCCCACAAAGAATTGCCTCCCACCAGCGTCTGAATGTAGTGTTCAGGGATCAACGCCGGATGCCCGGGCCGTCCCAGCATGAATCCGGCCACCAGAACACCCGCCCCTAAAAGGGGAAAAATCTGCTTCATGAACCCCCAGGTGGACTGCACCCAACTCACCCGTTCATCTCTGGTAAACCAGGCCTTGATCATAAAGCCGAGAATGACGAGCAATGCGGCCGTAATATACCATTTGGCCGCAAAGATGGCGGGCCATAATCCAGTTGCATCCGGCGCCGGTTTGGCAAAGGCTGCAAAAACAAGGATCAAAACCATGGTGAGCATATAAAGCCCGTCTTGAGTGAGCGTTCGTCCGGTTTCATTTTCTTCGGGCATATAAATCTCTCCGCCTGCCCGGGCTGCATCGTCTTTTCGAAACACAAAGGCCATAATCAGACCCGTAATGATTGCAAAAACCACCGCACCGATCGCCCGTGCCAGGCCGAGCTGCCAGCCCAAGATTCGGGCAGTCATGGAAATGGCCAGCACATTAATGGCAGGCCCGGAATAGAGAAAGGCCGTTGCCGGGCCGACACCACCGCCTCGACAGTAGATGCCGGCAAAGAGAGGAAGCACCGTGCAGGAACATACGGCCAAACAGGTTCCCGATACCGAAGCCACGGAATAGGAGAGAATTTTTTTCGCCCGAGCGCCGAAATACTTAAGCACCGCCGCCTGCGATACGAACACGGCAATGGCCCCGGCGATAAAAAAAGCGGGGATCAGACATGTGAGGACATGCTCCCGGGCATATTCCTGAAGCATCATAAAGGCCTCAAGCCCGGATTGGCGAATCCTTGGAGAACCCCACGGCACATAATAAGCAGCTGCAAACACCGAGATGATTAACGCCAGTTTCGTACGTTCCTTCATCAGTGAATCCTCAGTCTAAAGACTCTGTTACCTGTCGTTCATATGTTTATATATCTAGATCTTTCAATATAAGCCAGACAAAAAAATTATCTTCGCAAGATCTTCGTGCGATCCAAATCAGGCACTTTTTTCATCAACTCTGCAATCTGCGGATCGTCGTCGAGCCAATGGCGAAGATTTCCCAAAAGGCTTGCCGCGTATGGACTCGCTTTTCCGTCCGCCAGGTAGTAATTGACCCACAAGCCTTCTTTGTAATACTCGACCAGACCGGCATTCTCAAGTATTCTTAAGTGGTTGGAAACGTTGGGCTGGGATATCCCCAGTGCGCTTTGTATTTCACAAACGCAAAGCGGCCGATGCTGAAGCATCTTTATAATCTTGACCCGGTTGGGGTCGGAAAGTGCTTTCATGATCTTAATGAACCTGTTCATACCCGCCTACCATATATAAGTAATGTCAAATATAGTATCGACTCTTCCCGATGTCAAGTCTACAGTGCCGGCGCTTGCCACGTGAGCGGCAGGCAATAGATGAGGGGTAACTGCTAAGGCTAAGCATCCTCGACTTTCGCTCAATTAGGGTTATAGCTCTCGCTAATCCAGCTTTCTGGCGATATATACCCCATAGCTGTAATAAGACTTATATTTCTCATACAGTTCAATTTCTCGATTTTCCACTTCCACTACTGCGTGTGCGCCTCCACTATTGCCGTTCCGGTTAAGGAAACCTGTAAAGCTGTTCTGCATAGGCCGATAATAATTCTCCAGCCAGCAATGCTCCGGTAAAATAAAATAGCCAATCGGGGAATAACCGTTTTTCTCCAGTACGCCCATCTTTGACGAGGCCACGTCTATTTCTGGGTATTCGCCCTCCCAATATTTTTGAAGTTCCGACGGACGGGAGTCTGTAATCCAGGTAATCTCCGAAACAACCAGTCGCCCGCCCGCTTTCAGATAACGATTCCAGTCTTTTACGCCTTTTTCAAAGCCGATATTGTATATCGCACCCTCAGACCAGATAATGTCATATTCCTCATCTTGAAACGGCAGATTGTCCATTGAACAGCAAAGGGTCGTTACTTTTTCAGAAACCCCCATGCCCTCAGCCCTTTCCTTCAGCACGTCCAGAAAGTCTTGAAGGAAGTCCACCGCCGTAATCCGAGCATCCAACAGACGAGCGAGCACGAGGGTGGAAGCCCCCGTGCCGCTGCCGACATCGGCGATTTTCAATGGTCCAGCCCGGTCTATCATCGCCAAGCCGAGGGCCTTTTCCGTCTCTGCATCCCCGCCCGGACCCTGCCGGTTTGCCCTTTTATGAAGGTCTATCAACAGTTGGTAATCTTCCATCGATCTATCCTTGAAAACTAGATAAACACCCCCACCCCGACGAGGATGACGCCGACACCGAATATGGCGTCCCGCCAGGTAAGCAACCGGCTTTTCAGATAAACCGCTTCCACCTTGGACTCCAGATCATAAAACTTGCCCTGAAACGACGATTCGGCGGGAAACACCACCTCCAGCTCCAAAAACGGCTGCCACTTGTTTCCGGGCCCGGTTTCCAAAATCTCTACACCCTTGCTCAGGGTGCGGATTTGACCGATCTCCCTATTCACTGTTTCCTCGAAATAGCCTTTCACCAGGCTGCCAATTTCCTCGAATCCCCGGTCTCCGGGCATCAATACAAACCCTTTTTCATTCATCTTGTCCAACGCCGACATGGCACCGGCATATTGCGGGGCGACCACGCGATATACAATCGGCCACCGATACGCATTGGCCAGCGCCCAACCCGAGAGAATCAAGACCAAGCCGAAAAGACCGATATACTGTCTAAACTGGAGCTTCTTAAGAGCGGTTATAATTTTCGAAATGCTGATATTCATTCATCCTCGCTATCTTTTTGGTAGCGGCCGCCCCCGGCTAAACGTACCGTTTATCCATCGGGTGGACCGGAAAGAACGACGGCTACGGCCTGATTTCAACCTTGCCTTTCAAATAGTCTTTCACCACCCCGATCGGCACTTCTTTCCTGTGGAAAATACCCGCCGCCAGAGCAGCCTCGGCTTCCGTTTCGGTGAAAACCTCATAGAAATGTACTGGGGAACCCGCCCCACTCGACGCAATCACCGGAATAGAAACCGCACGGGCCACGGCGTTGATCAGTTCGATATCAAAACCCGAATTCGTCCCATCCTTGTCTATGCAGTTCAACAGGATCTCTCCGGCCCCAAGATCCGCACAAACCTCGGCCAGTGTCACCGCATCCATATCTCGCCCCTCACGCCCCCCTTTGACGGTACACTGATACCAGCAATAAGATTCACCTTCAGGCCCCGGAAACCGGGTTTCGATGACGTGATGATCGGTAACATCCGGAGACACCACATACACCCGCCGCGGGTCGATTGAGATGACCACGGCCTGACTCCCATAGACACGAGATATTTCTTCAATCGCACTGCGACCGGTCTTTTCCCCGGTTTGCCGATACGCCTCCGCAATGTCTACCGCATCACTTCCGATGGAGATCTTATCCGCACCCGATCGGAAGTACTCGGCGGCCACCTCCAAGGCAGAGTAATGCCGGCCCTCCATGTCCGTGTAATCCCGTATCCCGCCGCCGATAGTCAGGGGAACAAAGACGTTTTTGGATGTTTCCCGCAGGACTTCAAGCATCGGCATGTCTTTCAAAGGGAAGTCCCTGAACCCCGTGATGTTGAGAAAAGTGATTTCGTCGGCGCCTTCTTCATAATATCGTCGGGCCAACTCCACCGGCTTGCCGAGATTCCGAACCGCCCCGTCCTCTCTCACATCGTAGCGGTCTCCCTTGGTAACCACCAAATCTCCCTGGTCGTTTGAGCGTACATCCAGACAAGCGATGATCCGTTTGGCCAATACCGTAGGGCCGGTGACGTCAATAACGGGGGATCGATTCGGTGTTCGCTCGAGAAAGTTTTTCAGGACCTGAAGTCCCGCCGCTCCGCTCTTTTCCGGATGAAACTGGGTGGCAACGATGTTGCCTTTTTGAATGCTGCTCACAAACGAATACCCGTAATCCGTCCGGGTCAAGGTAATACCTTCATCCCGAGGATCGACATGGTAGGAATGGACAAAATAGAATTTTTCGTCTCCCCTCAGGCCGTCAAATACCATCGAGGGTTTTTGAATGTTCAGCCCGTTCCAACCGATATGAGGAACGGATAGAGACACTGAAAACCTTTTCACCGAGCCTGAAAAAACACCCAGCCCCTTGTTCGTCGTGGCCTCGTCACTTTCCTCAAACAAGGCCTGCAAGCCCAGACATATCCCCAGAAACGGTCTGCCGGAACGGAGGTAGGTTTTCAGAGGATCGACAAACCCTCTGTCTTGGAGTATTTCCATCATATTCCCAAATGCCCCGACACCGGGAAAGATGAGTCTGTCGGCGGACAGGATATCCTCGCCTGTGGCCACCATCTTGACGTTTTCCCCCAAGCGCTTAACACCGTTCACCACGCTTCTCACATTTCCCGCCCCGTAGTCCAACACTGTAATCACGGTCTTTATCCTCGCACCTTTCCTACGTCTCTTCTGGTTGTGGTTCTATACTACTCATTCGTATAAAACAAGGATGATCAGGCCCACACACATATCGTCGGCCAAATGTGCCGTTTCCTCTGTTTCATGCCCGATACCGGATTGAAGGAATCAATCGGGCGCTCGCCTTTCGGTTTGGTGTGGGGCAAACAGAAAAACCGGATGCCTCATAAAACCGAGACATCCGGTCGACACTACCAGACCGGCATTCCGCCACCACTTGGCATGATGAATGGAAGCCGTTGGCCGTTGGGAAAAGAATTTTTAAGCTAACACCCAAGTTCTAATTGCCAAAGGCTCACCCAGAAAGCTTCGATCGCCGGACGAGCACTAGACATATTCCCGCAGGGTCTTACCCGGTTTGAACTTTACTACATTCCGGGCCTTGATCTTCATCTTTTCCCCGGTTTGCGGGTTCACGCCTTTCCGGGCCTTCCGGCGGACCTTGGCAAAGGTACCAAAACCGACCAGCGTAACCTTGCCGTTTTTCTTTTTAAGGGCCTTCTTTACGCCGTCTACAAACGAATTCATCGCCTTGTTCGCCGCAGCCTTCGAAATGTCGGCATCCTTGGCCATCTTTTCGACCAGATCTCCCTTCGTCATGGTAGTCTCCTCCTTTCGTTAGGGTAAACAATGACTACAAGCCACTCTCCGCCCTTGATAGAATATAGATTTTCTTCAAGTCAAGGAAAAAACACCATATATATGAAATAAAACAGTCTGAATCACTATATATTGTTATGCGTCCCCCCGCCACTCACCTGCCAGCTTGTCCGCCAGACGTGTCGTTTCCGGGAGGCGATAACGGCGGCAACAGCCCAAAACAAAGCGTATGCTCTCTTTTAGGTCGATCAGGTGTCCCGGAGATACAAACAGGGGTTTGACCTTGCTTCGCGTGCGAACGACGGCGCCGATGGTATCGCCCTTGTGGGTGAGTAAGGTGTAGCTGCCCCGATTTTCCCCGGGCTCTTCATATTCGCCCACCAGTCGGCTCTTGGCACATCCAATCGACGGGATGCCCACCAGCACACCGACGTGGCTGGCGATACCGAACCGGCGGGGATGCGCAATGCCCTGGCCGTCAAAAACAAGCAGATCGGGTTTCCGCTTCAGGGTGTTCAACGCGTCCATGACCGCCGGACCCTCCCGAAAACTCAGCAAGCCGGGAACATACGGAAATTCAACCTTTCGGTCTACGGCCACACGTTCCACCAACTCCAACTCCGGGTAGGTAAGCACCACCACGGCGGCCCGCGCCCTGCCCTTTCGATAACTCGTATCTACGCCCGCCACCGTAGCCACTTCCGGTTCCGACCATTTCCTGGTCACCCGAGCGGCCAGTTCCTTTTGCAGTTGGACCGCTGCTTTCGGGGAAATGTCCCATGTATGGACCCGGCTTTGATTCATGTCATGGATCACAAAATTGAGCCCTCGTTATGGCAAAGCCTGGATCACCCCACTTCCTGAGCAATCCAGTCCAAAAACGGTTGGTGGCCGCCCATAACCGGCAGCGCCAAAACGCAGGGGCAGTCATCGCTATGGAGCGACCGGACTTTTTCAACCAATTCGGGAATCCGGGCCTCAGTGGTCTTGGCGATCATCACAGCCTCTGCATCATCCTGCAATTTGCCCTCCCACATATAAAATGCCCGCATGTTTTCCAGGATGTTTACACAGGCGGCCAGACCGGACGTGATCAATTCCTTGGCAATTTTTGCCGCCTCGTCTTTGCCGCCCACGGTCACATAAACAAAACGCACGTTCATTTGCACTCCTCCTTTTTCCGCCCAAGCACTTTATGCCTCCGGCCCTTTGGGTATAGATTCCTGTTCCATCCATTCCGATTCCGAAAGCGACGCCGATCCCGGTTGTTTGTAACGCCCTTGCCGTTTCAAAGAATCTCCACCTCTCCCGTATCCAATCGGTAAAAGGCAGCGACGACCGCGACCTTGCCGGTACTGACCGGTCCGGCCAGGACGGGCTCCGAGTCTTTGAGTTGATCGGCCATCCGTCTGGCGTTTGCCCTGGCCGTATTGTCGACATGGTCACCCGGTTCATCCCGACTACTATCCGCGGATGGTTGGATGGCTGTTGCGATGCTCACCGCATGCCCCTCGACCGGGGTATCGGCAAGCGTGGCTTTCACCGCCCCGCATCCCGAATGTCCCAACACCATGACCAGGGGTGTGCCCAGGTGCCCAACGGCATACTCTATGCTCCCCAGGATCATTTCGTCAATGACATTACCGGCCACACGTAAGACGAAAATGTCGCCCAGCCCCTTGTCGAATATGATCTCCGGGACCACTCGTGAATCGGAACAGGTCAGGATCGTCGCCGATGGGTTTTGTCCCGCAACCACTTTCCGCCGCCATTCAAGACCCTGATTGGGACGGATCATTTTCACATCGACATATCGCCGGTTTCCCTCCAACAGATCTGCCAATACGTCTTGCGGTCCCCCCCGGGGGGCCGTGTCAGCGTTCGTTTGCATCAAGGGTTTCCCTCCTCTACCAATGAGAAGCGTTGGGCCCGCTCTTTGGCCTCTTGCTCAGTCATCGGACAGATCCGGCCAGAGCGGTACGTATGGAATTTTCACCGGATCTGGATATGTCATGTTACACCTACCCTTGTCTCAAAACGGACTGGGGAGAACTGATAAACTCTTTGACCTTGGCCTCGCGAATGCGCTCCTCGTGTTCCGTTTTTCTTTCGTACCCTTTTTGGATCTTTTCAAGCAGATCCGGGGTTGAACACGGCTTCATCACATAGTCCATGGCACCGAGTTGCATCCCTTCCACGGCGGTCTCCACCGTACCTTGGCCCGTCAGCATGATTACCTCCGTCAACGGTTTGATGCCCTTTATCCGCCTCAATGTTTCGACGCCGTCCATGTTCGGCATCGCCACATCAAGAATAACCACGTCAAAGTTGGTCTGCTTTATCTTTTCGATTGCATCCGCACCGTCAAGAGATGTTTGAACGTCACACTCTCGAAGGGCCAGACGTTCAGACAAAGATTCAACAAATTCCTTCTCATCGTCTACGATCAACACTCTTGGTTTCATTGTTATCCTCCTTGATTGGTTATCGCCGCTGCGTTTGACCGGCTTTCCAAAACCGGTCAAACCGACTGTTTCTCGCGGCGTGGGTTAGTGAGCAATCCTTTCGGGAATTGTCAACACCAGGTCACCGGGTGGCCCGGTTTCAATGCCCGCCTGCAATACATTCAAAAGGTCACGTTCACAAAACGCCGGGCAAAATTCGGTAATGGCAGCCGAAAGATCCTCCGGGGTTGAAAACGTCAACCGCCCGCCGTCCGGAGTAAGGTCGGCCTTAAGCTTCAGAACGCTGCCACTTTCCATCTTATCCATGGCAAAATCGATACAAAGCCACACCAGATTTTGTAGGAGAAAGGGGCTGGAGGTTACCACGGCCTTGTGCGTTCCGGATTGGACCTCAACGCAAATCCCTTTTACGGCAGCAAATCGTTCCGACAGCTTAGCAACGAATAATAAGAGCTCTTTGAGATCTACCTGGGCTACGAATTCGTCCACGCCGTGGGAAAATCGGTTCATGACTTGAAGCAAACCATTGGCCCGGTCGATCTGTTCAACCATCCGTTGTGAAAGAACACTGAAGCGTTCCGGGGTCAGTGGTGTGCCACGCTGGGCCATGAGGTTATAGTCTTCCAAAAGTCCGACATTCTCGTTGATGATCGCCAAGGCATTTTTCATTTCATGAGTCAAGGCCGCACACATTTTTCCGTAGAACTTCAACCCTGTCTCACCGACCCCATCAAGTGCCAACCCCATAGAATCACCTCCTCATGTTTTTGTAATTTCTTCTATTCTTTGTATAAGAACATCGATATTCAGCGGCTTCACAAGATAGTAGGCCTCACCCCCCTCAGCCAGGCCCTTTCGGTAATCGTCTTCGGAGCCATGACCGGTGACAAAGATGAATTTCATTTTCGGACATTTCTCCTCTAATACCTTTTTTAGCTCGATGCCGCACATCTTGGGCATCTTGACATCCAGTACGGCAACATCGAAGTCCTTTTGATCGGCCATTTGCAAGGCATCCTCACATGTGGACGCCCAGTGGGCATTCATCCCGCGAAGCGAAAGCCTTTCCGCCAAAGCTGAGATCAACTGCTCCTCATCATCAACCAATAGAACCTTCATTCGAAAACCTTTCTTTTTCTAGGGTAATGGGAAGAATGATCGTAAACGTCGTCCCTTCGCCAACTCTGCTCTGAACGTAAATATTGCCGCCGAGTTCTCTCACCAACCCATAGGTGATAGAGAGCCCAAGCCCTGTACCGCCTTCATTCTTTTTTGTGGAGAAAAAAGGCTCAAAGATGCGATCCAAAGCCATCTTCGGAATACCACAGCCGGAATCAGACACTTGGACCTTTATCGATTCGTTCTCGTAAGGATAAACGTGGATATTCAGATTTCCTGACCCCTTTATTGCTGCAAGGGCGTTGTTTACCAGATTGAGGAATACCTGTTGAAGTTTCCCACGGTCGGTCTGTAGCGGGGGAATCCGATCATCCACCTTCACTTCTATCTCTATCCCCCGATACTCCGCTTCCTTACCCAAAAACCCCAAGACCTCATCGATGACTTTTCGGATTTCGACCTCTTCGATGCTCATGTCCATGTGTCGGGCAAAATTCAGTAACCGCCGGGTAATGGCCCCACAGCGCTGGACCGAGTTGAGAATCCAGTCCACCAGATCAATCAGTTTTTTATTCTCGGCATGGTCTTTTTTGTAGGTAAGCAGGTCCTTGATAAGGCCCGCTTTTTGATTAATAATCTCCAGGGGATTGTTGATCTCATGGGCCACACCAGCGGCAAGCCTGCCGATAGAGGCCATCCGGTTCGAATATTCCGCCTGGTGCATGACCACCAGGCGTTTTTCATCCGCCAAATGTATTTTATTAACCAGGTGGGTGGCCACGGCGACAATAACCAGGAGTATTGTAGCAATGCTGGCCGCCATGAACCCCACAAGGGTCATCCGCGTTTCATACCAGGGCCGCATCAATTCGTCCTTTTGCTTTACAATCATCAGGATAAAAGGGGTCTCTTTGATGTAGGCATATCCGATAACCAGCGGCTCGCCTTCCGGGTTGGATCTTTCGTATACTTGCGTTCTTTCAGAAAACGCCGGAACCGGCAGGGGAGAGTCTTCCAAAACGGCGCCATGGTATCTGGGCGGGGTTTGCATAACCCCCTTGTGATTGATGATAAAGGCATCTCCGCCGGCACTCACCTCCAGTTGCGAAAGCAGGCTGTTAAACCGTTCGGTGTCGATACTGGCCCTCAGCACAAAAAAACCGGCACCCGGCAGAAAGTGTTTGATGGCAATGACCAAGTGGGGGACATTGCGAAAGCCCAGAAAGACATCACTGACATAACTGCCGCCGTGAGACACTTCCTGGAACCAGCTTTCCTCACTGTAATCGGTTCCCGCTAATTGATACGGACCCACATAGGTCTTTTGTTTGCCCTGCGCATCAATGATTCCGAGATCGGTAAACCCGCCGTAGGTTTTTTGCAAAATGTCCAGGACATGTTTCAGGAAAGCCCCATCGGTCAATTCCTCATAGCTATGATGATGAGAGATGAAGTCGAGAGCGGCCTTTCGTTCTGACAGAAAAAATGAGACCGTCCGCCTCGTATTGGATACCAGGCGAGCCGTTCGCAAATGGATTTCCGCCTCCATGGCTTCTTTGGTGACCCGGTAGTCAAAAATCCCCGTGGAAACCACGGGAAGAAGGGCGATGACGGCGGATAGAACCACTGCCAACCGCCAGATTTTGCGGAAGTCAAAGAGGTGTTCAAATGGACTTCCCCCGACGTCTTCGTGTTTCCAGAAGGTGGGTCTTATGTATCGAAGTATCGACATATACAGTCTGTCTCTATGCGGGCGCCTTCCAACCGTATGACCGTGGAGACAATCATTTCTTTATTGAATAGTCTTTCCCCTGTTGTCTTTCGTTTTTTGTGCGACGGATCTTGTCGTTTGCTTTTTTTATGGTCTTGGAAAGGCGGTCGATATCTACGGGCTTCGTCAGATAGGCGAAGGCCCCGAGTTTCATACAGGTCTCCTTATCCGCCTCCGATCCGTGGCCGGTTAAAATGATGACTTCGATATCCGGGCGTGTCGCCTTCACCCGTTTTAGTACTTCGATACCGTCGATACCGGGCATCTTGAGATCGAGAATCATGACCTCGGGCTCATCCTGGTCGATCAACTCCAAGGCCGATTCGCCGTCATAGGCGACGGCGGACCCCATTTCTCTCATGGTAAGTCTCTCTGACAGCGTTTCAACAAACTGACGTTCATCATCGACGAGCAGGACCTTGGAGGGCATTTCAAAATCGTATTTGCGATAAATATCCGTTTTATAAAATCCAGTGCCCACGCGGGTTTCCACTGACTTCACCCCTTCGACTGTTTTCGCAATTTCGGCAAGTTCCTCTTCCAACCGCTGCAGCATCAATACGTGCTTATTGATGGTCAGGACGACCTTTCCGTTTTCGGCCTTTGCGGCAACGTTGTGTCCTTCTTTTGCCAAAGCCAGGGCAACCTTCGCCGCCATGACAAAGTCATCCATCGCCCGCATCGATTCCGGGGTGGGTTTGATGGCCTCCGTATCTATACTCTCCACAATGAGCGAAGCCGCGTGTTCCACATCTCGCTTGTCCATAGGAATCACCAAGTCATACAAAGACGAATCCCACGGATCCTTTTTGTCAAAAATCGTTTCGACCCACTTGGCCCGATCGGCGTCGTCCGCATGTATGATCTTGGCGGCCTCCTTTTCAGATACATTACGCACATTGACGGCCAGATCTTTCCTGAACGGCAGGGCGGCAATCAAACACGTTCGGAGCACATGGGTGATTTCTTCAGGAATCAACAAGCCGGAGAAACCGTGGATGAGCAGGTTCCCCTTCGACATCCTTTGGGCCACCGCCAGCCGCAAAGATGCTATGGAACGCTCTTTCTCGTGCGTAAAGGGATTAAATACCGAGGGCTTGGCCGAAAAGGCCCGTTCGATCTTTTCACGGCTTAACCCTGAAATCTCGCCGGCGTCAGCAACAAGATCCTGATCCGTGACCAGACCAAATCCTGTCCTCTCGACGACTTTCGCCACGACCGGATCCGCATTACAAAAGATGCCGTTAAATACCGTAATGTGAGACATGTGAATACCTTTTCCTCCTCCCCGCGTCATGCGAGGCGACATACTGATGTCAGGGGGCACTCCCCTTCCCCACTTTCCTGGTGCGTGTGTTCGTGAATGGAATAAATGGCCTTCTCCCGCGTCGGATAGACATGATCTTCGCCGATTTTTTCCAGCAGGTGTGTACGCCGTAATACCGCCATGACGGATTCGTTGACACCACTCAAGGATATATCCATTCCCGCGGCCCTCACACGATCCACCAGTAAAGACAGGACTTCTTCTCCGGATGCATCCATCTCGCTAATGCCGTCTGCAACGATAACAATGTGTTTGAGTCCTTTTTTTCTGGCCATTCGATCAGCGATTTGGTCCTCCAAATAACTTGCATTCGCAAAAAAAAGCGGACCGT
Source organism: uncultured Desulfobacterales bacterium (assembly GCA_964532395.1). Lineage (GTDB taxonomy): Bacteria > Desulfobacterota > Desulfobacteria > Desulfobacterales. The sequence continues at coordinate 13,409 of CAZHHS010000021.1, forward strand.
CAAATCGAACGAGGTCGATGTGAGCGCATTCTTTCAGCTGATAAATGCTGGAATCGCGCAGCACTTCGTCTTCATGTTTGGACAGAGAGGCTACAGTGGGTCGCATACTTTTATAGAGAAAAACGAGCAGCGACAGGACGACGCCCACCATAATTCCCTTGTCCAAATGGGGGGCGAAGGCAAGTGTAAAGACAAAAGAGATGATGGAAATGGCACCGTCATGCCACTGGGCCCTCCAGGCATGGATAAACCCCGAGACATTGACCAGTCCGATGACGGCCATCATGATAACCGACGCCAGGACCGCCTGGGGCAAATGATAAAGAAGGGGCGTAAAGAAGAGAAGGACAATCACCACGGCAAAGCTGGTAAAGACGCTGGACAGGCCTGACAATGCCCCCGCCTGAAGGTTTACGGCGGACCGCGAAAAAGAGCCCGAGGTGGGATAGCTCTTGCCCATCGCACCTAAGATGTTGCCCAGCCCTTGTCCGATGAGTTCTTGATTCGGGTCCAATCGCTGGCCGGTTTTTGCCGCCATGGCCTTGGCGATGGAGATGGCTTCCATGAAACCGAGCAACGAAATGATGGCGGCGAAAGGCAACAGGTGGAGCATAACGCCAACATCGATTTTGGGCACGGAAATCGCCGGCAAACCTTCAGGAATAACCCCCACGACAGCCCCGCCGCCCATCATGACAAGATTGGCTTCATCAAGCGGTTTGTTGCCCACCTTGATTCGCCATGTCCGTCCGTCCCCTTGTTCCCCCATGGGAATACCATCCTTGGGAAAGAACATTAAACTGCCGTTTCCGGCAGAAACACCTTCAAAAAGTGTCTCCCGGATCTCTTCTCGATATTGATGTATCCGGTATTTGACACGGTCGATACGGATGTTGACGACATTCAGATCGTGCTCCTCGTCGAGCCGGCCAATCTTATCCCCTTGCCGTTTTGCCTCCTCCAAGGCCTGGTTAATCCGGGTTCTTTCCTCCGCCAGTCGCGGGAGGGTCGCCGCCGCCTCGTTGAAGCCTTTGACGAGCTCGTGAACCCTCGGAACCTTGATCACCGACAACGGTACCTCCCGGTTATGTTGAAATCCGGTTGCCCATGAAATGACGGTTGTCACGGCCACGGCGACAAGTACGTTGGGGATCTTCGGATTGACCTTTCTGAGGCCGTACATGATTAGAAACGCCAAGGCACCGAGAGCCAGTGTCGGCCAGTGCGTATAATGGAAGGCCCCTTCTACGACGCGAATAATGGTTTCATAGTGATGAGCGGCTTTATCCACGTAAACGCCAAACAGTTTAGACAACTGCGATGAAGCAATGATAATGGCGGCTGCGTTGGTAAAGCCGTTTACCACCGGGTGGGACAAAAAATTGACCACGAGCCCAAGCCTTAACACACCCAATGACAGCTGGAAGAGGCCCACCATGAGTGCCAGAAGCACGGCATACATAATGTAGCCTTCCGACCCCGCCGAAGCCAGGGGCTCCAGGGAGGCCGAGGTCATCAGGGAAACAACAGCCACCGGACCGGTGGCGAGTTGTCGGCTGGAACCGAAAAGTGCAGCCACCATCGGCGGCAGAAAGGAAGCGTAGAGGCCGTAGTAGGCCGGAAGCCCGGCCAGCTGGGCATACGCCATGGACTGGGGGATAAGGACCAGGGCTACGGTAAGCCCGGAAATCCCATCGGCTTTCAGCTTTTCCAGGCTGTATCCCTTAAACCAACCCAAAAAAGGTAAGACCTTTTCCAACATAGCAATTCCTCGCTCCCGTCAATTGGTGCTTTTTAGCATCCGTCGTACCATGGCCATCAACTCACCGTAGAGAGCGCTACCATGGTACAACCCATAGGTGTTTAAACGAACGAGGCCATCGGCCATGGCCAGGACGATAAGGGCGGCATTTTTCGCCGATACTTCGCCCACCGAACCGTCCTTTTGCCCGGCCCGAATGGCGCGTTCGAAAATGTCAACAAAGCAGTTGTAAATCGCCTCCAAGTGTTCCCTGCACGCGGTGTTTTCTTTGGCCAATTCATATGCATCGTGCCGGTGAATGATCAGAAACCGATCTTCCATGGATGCGGCCAATCCCATGTAGCAGGCGACGGCTCCTTCCATCATTTCCAGTCCCGTATCGTATTCATGTTCTTGAAAGTGCCGATCAAATTCACCGAGTATTTCTTCCTTTAGGCCGGCCAGGACGGAATTAAACAGGTCCGCCTTATTCTTGAAGTGATAAAAAATCGTGCCTTCGGCCACGCCCGTCGCTTTTGAGAGTTCCGACATAGACGTGTCCTTAAAGCCTTTTTCAGCAAAAAAAAATGTTGCGGCATTTCGTATGGCGTCCTTCCGAGTCACTTGCCCCCCTTAAAAAAACTGACTGAGCGCTCACTCAGTATGAAATTAAACCGATTTCCCATCAGAGTCAAGTAAAAAATGACCCCCGTTTCTTATTTTTAATTTTTATGGTGTCAATTCAATTAGTTGCAGGCTTTCAGGCATTTCCGACAGTGAGACTTTAGCTACTACCTTCCCCTCCCGTATCGAATACGGGATAAACTCCAGCGGGGATTCGGTCCTTTCAAGTACTTCCGGGCTCCCCCCCTTCGCGGCAGTGACGGCATTTGGGGCTTCCAACGAACTTAGCCGGGTACAGTTTCCATATTATCAATATTTTCGATTGT
>CAZHHS010000022.1:0-16010 GCA_964532395.1 uncultured Desulfobacterales bacterium
CTTATGCAAAGTGCTCGTCTCCAAATTACCGGTAAGAACTCCGTTGCCTATAGGATAGCCCGCACGGTATAGATTTGCTTTTTACGATTTGATCAACGTTGTATAAAAGATAATCAAATCGCAAAATGTGCCAAATGCCGCCACATCTTTTTTTATTACGAAGGTCACCGGAGAAGAGGGATAGGCATGAAGACGAAATTCTTTTTGGGATTGATCACACTGGTCGTTATTCTCTGCACGAACACCGCGGCCACGGCGGGACCGACCTTCCAGCTCGGGGGTGAGCTTCCGTCCTTTGAACTCTCCGTGCCGACGGATGAAGCCCACAAGGAATATCTCCGTCTTTCGGGGAGCGGATCGTTCACGGTTTCAGACATCGATGCCGAAGTGGTCATCATCGAGATTTTCAGTATGTATTGTCCGCATTGCCAGCGGGAAGCACCGAAAATAAACGATCTCTATCAACTAATCGAAGAGAACGAACAACTAAGGGGGAAAATAAAACTCATCGGCGTGGGTGCCGGCAACTCTGACTTCGAGGTAAACGTATTTCGCCAGACGTACCAGGTACCCTTTCCGCTCTTTGCCGATGAGAGATTTACAATTCACAAGGCCCTCGGCGAATTGAGAACCCCCTATTTCATCGGCATAAAGATAAAGAACGGCGGCCATGAAATCTTTTACAGCAAACTGGGCGGCTTTGAAAGCCCCGAGGCCTTTCTCCAGTCCATGGTTGACCGGTCGGGGTTGAAACGGGAGGGCAAATGAAACAAACAAATCTTATCGCTTTGGTCACCCCCGTGCTTATCGTCTTTTTTATGGGTGGAGCGGGCTATTCCGGACTTCATGGCGGCTCGGCTGCCTTCGAGCACGCCATCTATGACCCGGGCAACCTGAAACCCAAAGACAGTACGCTGAAAGTTGAAATCGGCGATCCCGCCCCGGACTTCACCCTTCCCGCGGTGTCGGGAGGACACGTGACGCTGAGTCAGTTTCAAGGGAAGAAGAATGTCGTTTTGTCCTTCGTTCCCGCAGCATGGACGCCGGTTTGCTCGGACCAGTGGCCGGGCTACAATATCGCCAAGGGTATTTTCGACCACCATGATACGATACTTGTCGGCATCACCGTAGACAACATACCCACGTTGTTCGCCTGGACCCGTCGAATGACCCCTGATGACAGCACATTGTGGTTCCCTGTCTTATCCGACTTTTGGCCGCACGGAGCGGTTGCAAGCACGTATGGCATATTGCGTTCCGACGGCACTTCGGAGCGGGCGCTTTTCGTCATCGATAAGAAAGGAATCATTCGTTACATAGATGTCCACAACATCAATGAGCGCCCCCCCTTGGAAACGCTGGTCAGGCAATTGGAAAAACTTTAAAAACAGGCTCCCAGGAGGCTGATGGAGATCTTGCAGGAGAGCGACTTTGAGCGAAAATGGAAGTTCTCCGACAGCCTGCTATTCAGGAAAATAGATGAAACTGAGATCCAAAGCGCCAATCCGACGGAACTGGAAGGGCACCGGCCACCTGACCACCGATCCTTCCGTGGCGGTAGACCACTCCCCCATTTTGGTCCTGGAAGGGCCGGACGGCGGCCCTATCGAACCGGCAGAGGCGTACACCTACGGATATGAAGTGGTTGAAGCCACACCGGAAGAACTCGATCAGTTGCGAGATGCCGGGTATTATATCCCCTATATTGGAAAGTAGCCATTCCACCAAAATCGATTATTCCAAAAAAATTTAAGAACAACCGCATTCACGGGTTCACGCTTTTGCCGAATTTGCCGATAAGACGGTAAGGATGCAATGCACCGATTTTCGGAGGGGAGGCCGTCCTTTGCCTGTTTATACTTTTTAAGTCTTTGTTTTTCTTGCTTATAAACGGGACAGGCGGCTAATGCTAATTACCATATCAAAAAGGACACATTCACCATGAAAGAGGTAAGCGATCTCGAAGAAAGGATATGGGGCCTCATCTCAAAGGCTACGGACAAGCGGGACCCGGCACCGATACGAGAACTGACCCGCGTGGCCGAGGAACTTGATCAGATAAAAAAAGAGGCCAAGAAGATCGACGACGCCGTGGAAAAGCTCCGGGTCAAGGTTGAAGGGTTAGACGCCTCGGAACCCAAAAAAACCGATGCCGCCGATTCGGTAACCTGGAAAGTAAGTCCGTGGGACATCCGGAGCGGCGTATTGTCCATCGAGGAACCGAAAAAGGCGGGACTGATCCCAAACAACGGTCGCAAATTTAAGGTAAAGACCTCTATCGGCCAGTTTTTTCAAGTGGAAATCCAACCCGGCAAAGATACGCTGGCAGCAGGAAATGAAATACGGGATTTCTACGAAGGAGAAAAGGTCAAACCGGGGGATTTGTTGGTCTGGCGGAAAACCGACAGCCTCGAATTCACCCTTGAAAAAGCCTGATGCAACGGCTTTCAATGGTCATAATTAGTGGAACAGCCGGAGGAACCGATAAGGAGTGATGTTCTTCTTCTCTAAGCTGTTCCCCGTCGTAGGTTAGTTTGTTGGGAGGTCGGGTTCCTCCGGCCGGCTTTAAGGACGGTGCACACCATGTGCCACAATGCCACGTCCTTTAATTTCAACAGGTTACACTGTTTAAAAGCATTTTTGGGCCCCACCCGAGTGAAAAATTCTTACACCTATGCAAACCGGTTCCACTCCCTCATTAAAAAAAACACCCTTTAATAGACTGAGATGGACTTATTTCGCCGGAAACAGAAGCATCCACAAACCAAGGATCAAGAAAAGACCCCCCGCCCCCAGCCGAACGTAGTTGCCCGGTACGGCCCGACACACCAGGGACCCGCAAATGACGGCAAGGAATGAGGTGACCACGAGGGCGCCGGCGGATCCGAGAAAAACGGCAAACCGCGATTCCTCTTCAGCGGCAAAGCAAAAGGTGGCCAACTGCGTTTTGTCCCCCAGCTCGGCGAGAAATATCATCCCAAATGTGGTGAGCATTACTTTTAAATCCATTTTACCCTTCCCCCCTAATTCCCAAGCGGGTCAAGCAAAAATCATATTTCACCGGATCAGAAGGGGCAATGACGCGAAACCCCTCCGTAATTTCCAAGACGGTCTTCATGTTGGCTTGTTTTCTTTTGGTCATGTACATCGACTGCGCAATTCTGTGCATGTGGACATCCAACGGAACCAGCAACATGGCGGGCGGAATGCCTTTCCACCCCCCGGGATCCACGTCGTCACATCTCACCATCCATCTCAGAAACAGATTCAACCGCTTGCAGGCACTGCCTTTGACGGGCGAGGGGACCAGATGGTCCAGGGAATGCTTCGCACATTGTCTCAGGTTTGCCACAAATGCCGACATAGGGCCGAGAAGGTGCGCTTCATTGTCGTTCATCCCGTCATAAAAGCAGGCCTCAAGCGAACCGTACCGGGCCACCACTCTTTTCAACCCCACCAACATGGAAGCCAGCGTCCGCCCGTCGGTAAATCGATGCTTAAAGCCGGAAAACGTTCGCATAATCGTCTTCTCGGAGTTGTCTCTCAGAAAGGCGAACGGACCGGGGCCCATGGCCGACAGCACCACCGACACACTCCTTAGAATCTGGTGCACCCGCCCATAGGCCAGAGAGGCCGCCACGAATGCAGCAATTTCGCGATCCCGCAGGTCATCATAGAGATGTAGGAATTCTACGGGGTCCGGATGGACGAATTCACGCCTGTTGTAACGCCCGTAGAGGTTGTCCAGCCGCCGTTGCGTAGGGACCAGATTGTATTTCATATTTCCTCACCGGCTGCACCGATTCTCTTGGCTCGTCGACATTGATGCCCTCGTCAAACATTACAGGCTAAGGGCTCAAGACGGTCTCGGATTTCAATGGGACTCATCTTCCGACCGGACACGGTAGAGGAGCAGGCTGTTTGATACCACGCTGATACTACTCATCGCCATGGCAAGAGCAGCCAACATGGGATGGAGTTGTCTGAGAAACGACGGCAGAAATGCCAAGGGGCTTAACACACCGGCGGCGACGGGGATGAGAATCAGATTATAAAAAAATGCCCAGAACAGATTCTGCTTTACGGTTCTCATTGTCACCCTGCTCAGCCCTATTGCCCTGGCGACTCCGGATAGGCTGCCACCGGCCAGGATTACGCTTGCAGTTTCCATAGCCACGTCGGTTCCCGTACCGATGGCCATACCCACGTCGGCTTGAGCCAGGGCGGGGGCATCGTTGATGCCGTCCCCCACCATGCCCACTTTTTTGCCCTGACCCTGCATCTGTCGAATATGCGAAGATTTGTCCTCCGGACGCACATCCGAGAGGACATCATCTATATCGACTTGCTGCGCGATGGTCCTGGCCGTTTTGAGGTTGTCTCCCGTAATCATAGCCACCGTCAGGCCCAGCCCGTGAAGTCGCTTTATCGCCTCAGCGGAATCGGGCTTGACCGTGTCGGCCACGGCGATGAGACCCACCGGCGTCTCGTCCACCACCACAACCATCACCGTATTACCGCTGCTTTCCAGGGCGCTGATCTTGGCTTTCGCCTTGCCGATATCAACGCCCAGCTCATAAAACCACTTCGGCTTGCCGACGACAACTTGCTTTTCGCCGACGCGGGCCTGAACGCCCAGTCCACTGGTTGCGCGAAACGCATCGGGATCCGACAAGGAAACACCTTGGCTTGCGGCAAAGCTGACAATCGCCCTGCCTAAAGGATGTTCGGACCCCTGTTCCACCGACGCAGCGAACCGGATCACCTCATCTCGGCCTCCAGTGCCATCCCCAAGGGATACAACTTCCACCACCGACGGTTCTCCCATGGTAATGGTTCCGGTCTTGTCCAAAACAACCGTGTCAAGGTCGGCGGCGGTTTCCAGAGCCTCGCTGTTTCTAAAAAGTATGCCTTTTTCCGCACCCTTTCCCGTACCCGCCATGATCGCCGTCGGTGTGGCCAGCCCCAGGGCGCAGGGACACGCGATGACCAACACGGCCACCATCCGTATCATGGCCGGAACGAATTCACCGCCGATGAGCCACCAAAGGATAAACGTAATGACGGCCAACGAGATAACCGTCGGCACGAATATGGCCGCCACCCGGTCCGCAATGGCTTGGATGGGTGCCTTACTCCCTTGGGCCTCGCGCACCAACTTGATAATGCGGGCCAGTGCCGTGTCCTGACCAATACCTGTGGCTTCAAATTTGAGCCGACCGTGTACATTGATCGTTCCGGCGGCCAAGGAATCGCCCGGTCGCTTGTCCACGGGGATGGGCTCCCCGGTCAACATGGATTCGTCCACGGCCGACTCTCCCGCCGTGACCACACCGTCCACGGGAATACTCTCGCCGGGTCGAACGACGACCCGTGCCCCCACCGCGATCGCCGACACCGGAACCTCGATTTCCTTTTCCTCCGATCCCACGACGGTGGCCGTCTTGGGCCGAAGATCCATCAGTTTCCGGATGGCCCCGCCGGTACGCCCCTTGGCTCGCGATTCCAGCATCTTGCCCAGCTTGATCAGGGTAATGATCACCGCAGACGTCTCGAAGTAGACATGGCTTCCCAAAATGGGAAAAATCAGCAAGGCCAGGGAATAAAAATAGGCTACGGAGGACCCCATGGCAACGAGAACGTCCATATTGGCACTACCGTTTTTGAGACTCTTCCACCCACCGGTATAATAGTCCCACCCGGTGTAAAACTGCACCGGGGTGGCCAGGAAAAAAAGCAACCAGTTTACCCAGGCCTGATGGCTCCACGCTCCCACAAGCCCAAAGTCCCGCCCCATGCTCAAGACAAACAGCGGCACCGTAAATACGACGCCGAAGAGAAACTTTCTCGTCTGGTTCCTGATTTCCGCCGCCCTGAAGGATGACTCTTCGTCTCCGACACCAGTACCCTCTCGGGGGCGGACAGCACCGAATCCCGCTTTCTCAATGGCCGTGATTATCTCATCTATGGTTATGATGGTTGGAATGTATTCAACGAAGGCCCGTTCGGTAGCAAAGTTTACAGAGGCCGTGATGACACCAAACAGCTTCCGGTTCAGTGTCCGCTCAATATTCATGGCACAGTTGGCACAGGTCATCCCGGTAATCGGCAGTTCAACCCCTGCCGTGGCCACGCCGAATCCGGCATCCCGAATGTCAGCCGTAATCGCCGTGAGTTCAACCTGTTCGGGATCAAAAGTGACAGCAGCTTCTTCGGACGCAAAATTTACATGCACCTCTTTAACGCCGGCCCGCTCGCCGAGCTTCCGCTCGATGTTCAGGGCACAATTGGCACATGTCATCCCGCTAACCGGTATGTTTACACTCTGGTCGGCCATCAAATGCGTCCCTTAGGGTTCGCCCAAAAATAACTTTACAGAATGGGCGCTCGGATTTGGTCCGGATTTGTCCGATCCGATTGAGCAAAATCGCAGGCATAGCAGGCCATGTCGAGGTTTTGCGAGTGAGGTATCGGGCAAAGACGGGCGGAAGCCGAGATGGCAAAATGTGAAGTTATTTTTGCGCGAGCCCTTACCCCGCAGCCGGGTAATTGATCTCCGCCAGTTTTCCCTTAATGTCCGCCTCCGAGGCCGGGCTATCCCATTCGACGACGATTTCTTTGGTGGTTGGGTCGCCGTGCACCCGCCGCACCCCTTTCATCTCTGCGAGTTCTGATTGGATCGCCGACACGCAATGTCCACAAGATATGTTGGGTACCGAAAACGTCTTTTTTTGCATGATCACCGCCTTCTGCTTTTTTATTACACGGTTATTTGAAATGGTCCAATGAAACGGCGTATGGGGACACGACAATAGAAAACTTGGTAGCTTTGGAAGGATGTGGCAAGCCGGACACAGATAATGGGTGATATAAAGCAAGAAACGGTGCCGATAGGCGGCGACTTCTCCGGAACAGGTTTCCGGTACAGATTTCCGGTACAGGCCTCCAGTACAGGCTGGGTTACCCCTATAATTCGCTGAACAGTGCTTTTCCCGATTGTACCATCTCCGCCAAGGTTGTGGCTTCCAGCCGGTCGTGCATCGCCTTTGTGGCTTCTTCCCAAAGACTGCGGGTGAGACACACTTCAGATTTATCACAAACCTTCGGGTTTTCCACACAATCGGATAGGCTGATTCCCCCTTCGAGCACCTTCACCACCTCTCCAATCGAAATCGCATCCGGCGGCCTTGAAAGCATGTGGCCTCCCTTCGGTCCTCGAACACTGGTAATGTAACCGGCCTTCTTTAGAGGAATGATCAACTGTTCGAGATACTTGACCGACACATCAACCCGCCGTGCAATGTCCCCTATCTGGACCGGACCCTCGTTGTATCGCTGTGCCATGTCAATCATCATTCGGGTACCATACCGGCTTCTAGTCGATAATTTCATGTCCTGGTCTCCTCACGGCACGCATGCCCAAACATAAAAACGAAACCTTCAGGCTCTTAAGGCCGGCCCGTAAAAGAGAGAACCGCAACCCTCAATACCGGCTTGTGCAATTGGAAAGGCGGTCTCTTACAGTTGACGTTTTATCCCCTACTCCGGATTTATGACCCAATAGGATTGATCATAGTAAATACCGCGCCCGCGCCTGTTCGTCAATACGAGACTTTTTGTTCAGATAACCATTTATCCTTCCTTTTTTACTTGACACGGGAAAAGAGGAATGGTATCTATACTACTATACTATATATTAAGATTGCATGGATATATGGGAAAAGGTATTAAATTTCATTACTCCGTATGTTTTGAGGCATCAAAATACACACACCGTGTAACTTTGCTACCGCTATTTTCCTAACTGAAGGAGGCTATTATGGCAAAAAAGATTCTTGTGGTTGACGACGACCCTGAAATCGTAAAGTACATCGTTAAAATTCTCGACGACAATGGCTACGAAAGCTGCTCGGCCGCAGACGGTTTGGAAGCCATGGAAAAACTAAAGGCAGAAAAACCCGCTCTTGTCACGCTTGATCTCGAAATGAGCGAGGAGTGGGGACCTCGATTTTATCGCAAGCTCTCGCAGGACGAAGCGTATAAAGATACACCGGTAATCGTTGTCACTGGATTGACCGGCGGACAGTATGCTATCCGGAAGGCTGTGGCGACCCTGAGCAAACCTTTCGATCCGGAAGAGCTGGTGAACAACATCAAAAAGGCGATCGGCCCCCCCGAATAGCCAAAGAAGCCCTTGTCCGTTCCTTTCCCAAAGAGTCAAGGCCGCCTAATGGAGGTCCCCCTTGAACGCATTATTCAACTCGGTGGAACCATCGATGGGGGGCGATCCTCCCTTAACCTCCCTGGGACTTGACCTCTTTGGGAAGCCTTCGGGGCATAAGAATGCGAAACCGTGTCCCCTCTTTGGGCTGGGAATCGACTTCGATCGTTCCACCATGTTGTTCAATGACCTGGTTGGAAATAAATAACCCTAAGCCGGTTCCTTTACTCCCCTTTGAAGAAAAAAAGAGCGTAAACATCTTCTCCCGTGTCTCTTGATCCATGCCCATGCCATTGTCACGAATGTCAAACAGGATTCGTTCCCCGTCTTGGCCCACCTGAAAAACAATCTGATGGGCCTTCTCGGCAGGGTCTTGCATACACGCATCCACAGCATTTTCCAAGATGTTGATCAGTGCCGAACGCACCACACTGGAATCAATTTCAAACTTGCCCAAAGATGGATCAAACCTTCTGACAAAATCAATTTCGGTCCCTTGCACTTTTGGTTCTATAGTGGAAGCCACCTCATCGGCAAAACTCAATACGTCAACATACTCCCACTTCAGATCCCGCTCTTTGGCATAGTATAAGATATTTAACACCATGCTCCGGATGCGATCGACCATAACCTTGACTGTTTGCCACCCTTCCGTGATATCCACACCGTTGTTCTTTGAAATACCCGAACTGAGTACATACATACCGCCATCAAGACCGGTCAGGAGACCCTTGATACCATGGGACAGGGTACCGATGAGAAGGCCCAAAGATGACAGGTGGTCTTGCAACTGGCGAATTTGAGTGATATCGGTTGACATTTCCATTACTTGAGAGACATTCCCTGCCGCATCAAATATGGGGGCGGTCCATATCAAGACATTATGCTGCCGACCTTTTCGGCACGTAACGACCGTTTCTGCTTGGTGAGGCTGACCGTCTTCAAATGTTTTTACGACCGGACACTCACGACAAGGCTTTTCACGATGCTTGTAAACCTCGTAACAATAGCCCCCCACGCCGGAGCCAAAATCCTCCAAAAATCTCCTATTAATGGCTGTAAGCCTCAATTCTCTGTCCTGAACGGAAATGTAGCAGGGCACTTCGTCAAAAAGCTGCTGGTATCTTTGGCGGGTCGCACGCAACTCTTCTTGAAGACGGCTCATTTCGGTGGCGTCGGCCGACATCTCCAACACCAGTTCGACCCCCCCGTCTCTTCCCCGAATCGGTGCTGTATGAACGATTACGGGGATATGTCCGCCTTGGAAATCCGTCACGGTTTCCTTGATTCGCTGGCTCTGCCCGGTTTCAAAAGTCATGTGTATGTGGTCTTTCCCTCGCTGCACATTTTTATCCTCAAAGACACCTAGGCTGTCTTTTCCGACCCGATCCCCAAGCTTGTGCTTATACAATTCGTTGGCTGCAACGACCTTCATATGCCTGTCGTGAATGGAAACCAGGCATGGCATTTCATTGAGATATTCTATTCCCGCCAGATCTCCTGCCAGGTTACCCAGCGCAGAGGAAAGGCCCATTACGGTTTGAAGGGCTGCTGCGGTCCGTTCCGCCTCAACCAATTTGGCCGCCTGTTCATCAACGAGTTTCTCAAGATTTTCCGTATACTCTTTGAGTCTCGCCCGCATGGACATCCTTTCATGTGCACGCTTCAGGGCAATCCCCAAAACATCATCATTAATCGGCTTGGTTACAAAATCCGTCGCTTCTTTCTGCAAACTTTTTATCGCCAGGTCCAAATCCCCATGGCCACTGATCATGATGACTTCAGTATCCGGACTTTCCTCCTTGACTTTGCCTAACAATTCGACCCCGTCAATACCCGGCATCCGTATGTCGGTGAGAACGATGGGAGGAGAAATCTTTCTGAACACCTCCAGGGCATTTTCCCCGTTATGGGCTGTATACACGTCATACCCCATGTCCGAGAGCGTTATGCCTAAGACCTTGCGAATGCCCTCTTCATCGTCCACCAAAAGTATCTTGTCTGCCATATTGTCTATCCCTAAAAATTAAGCCGGGCTTTCAACCAACTCTTGTCGACACCTCTCAAATGTTCGACTCATCTACCAATCGTCTTGTTGATGACATCGAGAAGCTCCAACAGGTTGAAGGGCTTTAAGAAAGCCGCAACCGCCCTTTCTAAGGGTATATACGTGTCTTCCCGCCCGCTTTTCACTATCAGTGGTATTTGTTTAAATGCCTCCACCTCGGTAAACATGCGGAAGAACCTTGACCCCCACTCATCGCGCAATTGCAGATCCAAGATGATCAGGTCCGGCTCTTCCTTGTGTACCGCCTCAAACCCCTCGGCGCCATCCGATGCGCAACACGTGTCATAGCCGTGGCGACTTAAGAACTCGGTGAGAATTTCGATAACCCTTGGATTGTCATCAATAATCAAAACCTTCTTGCTCATTCAATTGCCCCAAAATTTCGGCCCGTACTTCATGATCCATAACGCGTATCACCCGTTTGATCCCCCCTATTTCCCACGTCACCGATCCGCTCGCGGTCTGCCGCAGCCAGCCTGATCACGAATCGTGTCCCTTTTCCCGGATCTGAACGCACTTCAATGTCCCCGCCATGCTCATCAACGATTTTTTTGGTTATCATGAGTCCCAGCCCCGTACCTTTCGTTCCTTTGGTGCTAAAAAAGCGCTGAAATACCCTGGGCATCATTTCTTCAGGAATGCCGCATCCGTTGTCCCACACTTCATAGCCCACGACATAATGCTCCTGTGCGGGCGCAAACGACCTCACTACAACTCGCCCCCCCCTCTCCTCACAGGCAACATCCGCACAAGCGTCAATGGCATTGGTAACAAGATTGGTAAGGCATCGGTGGATCGCGTCCGGATCGAACCATGCCGCCGGCAACCCTGCATCCAGATCCGCCTCTAAGGTGACTTCATATTTTTCGGCCCTGGGACCCATCAGGGTCAAAACCTCCCGAACAACATCGTTGGGGTTACAAAACTGATAATCCGGCACCCGCTCCTTGGAATAGTTCAATAGATCCAAAGCCATGGCTCGTATCCGGGCCACATCCGTCTTGACCATGTCCCAGCCTCGACGCAAGTATTCATCATTGCCCAGCTCCAACCCCTTCTCAACAACGAACACGCCCCCCCGAAGACCTCCGGCAATATTCTTGATGGCATGGGCCAACCCCGCCACGGTTTGCCCCACGGCAGCCGCCCGTTCCGATTCCACCAACTTGGCCGATTGCTCCTTGACCAGCGTCTCCAAGTTTTGGGTGTACGCCCTGAGTTGTCGTCTCATAGAAATCCGTTCACCGGCCCTTTTCAGCGCAATCTCTAAAACGTCGTCGTTGATCGGCTTCGTAACAAAATCCGTGGCCTCATACTTGAGACTTTTTATCGCAAGATCCATCTCTCCATGACCGGTGATCATGATCACTTCCGTATCCGGGTCCTCTTTCTTCACTCGCTCTAAGAGTTCAATGCCACCCATACCCGGCATCTTGATATCCGTGAGGATCACCGAAGGTTTGGATTCTCTGAATATACGCAGGGCACCGTCGCCATCTTGAGCCGTGAGAACGTCAAAGCCCTTGTCGGACAAAGTAATCCCCAGCACCTTGCGGATACCTTCTTCATCATCTACGAGCAGAATCTTCTCTTTCACGTCAATTCACCAAACTCAGAATTGTGGCCGGAATGAAGCAGACTAAGGTAGGTTTGAAAGGAGGCGCCTGATACGAGTTCAATGCCCCGAAAGAAGATCCATGGTCGACAGGGCCGGTTCACCCCATTTACGTCAACGCTCAGCCGTTTGAATCCGACAAAAAGGATTCGGCGATCTTCAGGAGTTCCTCCGCTTCCGGCAACTTCTCTACATATGCGTCCGGTTCTGGAAGAATCCCGTCTTCAGAAGCACGGAACATCTTGAGTGAATGGGAAAACGTCTTGCCCTCCACCGCCGACAACATGATTACGGGTATGTCTCTAAGTCCGTCGTCCTTCTTTAGCTGACGGTACATCTGGACGCCACCGCCTCCGGGCATCATGACGTCCAGGATAATCAGGTCGGGAGCGCTTTCCTTGGCCTTCTCTATCCCTTCACTACCGTTTCTGGCAAGAACCGGTTTGTACCCGCTGGTTTCGAACAGCGTGGCCATAAAGACCCGCATGTGAGGCTCATCATCAACAATCAGAATCCGTTTTTGCCCCATACGGCGCCCCTTTCACTCCTTAAAAACAATCGCCTACAACTTGTCCGGACGATTCACACTGGCAACGGGACAGGCGGAACGCAACACGACTTGTTCCACCGTACTGCCCAGCTCCGCTTCTTCGGGATCCACATCCTTCGTGTGATGGGCCATTACAATCAGGTCCGCCTGTTTGTCCCGGGCATACTTGAGCACCTCCACGTAGGGAACACCTTCCCATATGGCGATCTCATAGTTGTCAAAATCACCCATCTTGGAGACGTATTTTTCTTCCATCTTCTGTTTGGCCGCCTCGACCTTCTTCTCAATTTGACTTTGATCCACGTCCTTTCCAGAATGAAGATCACTGATATCGACGGCATGAAACAAGTAAAGCCTAGCACCCACATCGTTGGCAGCCTCCAGTGCAAACTGGAACGCCGATCCTGCGGCCTTGCTAAAATCCGTAGCAAAGACGATGTGAGAAAACAGTTTGAAGCAAGTCGTACAGGGCCGGCTGATAATGAGCACGGGGCAGCGCGCCTTTTGGGCCACCTTTCGCATATTGCTTCCAGAAAATTTCCTGAAGCGCGTGGCACCGACATCTTCCTGCCTTGTGTGTGCCCCCATGACGATCAGGTTCACGTCATTTTCTCGCGCCATCCTCAAGATTTCCGTCGACGGCACACCGACTCGCACCACGATCTCACAATTTTCGGAGCCCTCCATGATGTCTCCGTAGGTATTTTTCATCTCCTCGTGAATCCAGTCCGTGTATTCGGGAGATATCTGCTCTTCGTCACCGGTCCTTGAATCACGAACAAACTGGCTGTATCCCCGAGTGGGAAAACCTGGGACGTGAAAGACAAAGAGTTTTTCAGAATCGTATTTATCTGCCAAGTCGAAGGCGACCTTGGCGGCATCGTCACAGGTCGGTGAGGCCGTCGTTGCAAACAGAATTCTCTCGAACATCGTTTACCTCCGTAATTGGCACTCCGCAGGTGTGCCGTGAAAGCTGAGCTCCCATGCAATCGCATCAATGAACTCAAAAAGGGTAAATACCGTTTGAAACTCGAATATGTCCATCTTGTCACCTAAAACCACATGCTTGAGGTTGCCAAGCCTTATCGGCATGTCAAGCAGGTTTTGCAGCTGGATCGAGTCAATTTCACTGGTCTCATCGCCACCAACCCCTCTGAGCGTCGTATATATTTCCATCCTGGGCTTGCCGGGATAACCGATCATTTCCACCGTCTTACCCAACTCAAGCCAATCCAGACCGGGATATTCACACCCCTCTTTCGGGCTTGCATGGACCCGTTCCAAATAGGAGGGAAAGAAAGCATTCAGTTCCTGAAAGACCGGATATCTCTCCAACATCTCGAAGTAACTCCGAAGGCGGTAGCCTTTTTCCAATTCCACTTGACAAGAAAGGCATATCAACGGCTCCTGTCCCACCTCTTTACCGCCATGAACCAAGGTCCCATTTTTAGCCAACGTCACCAGATTCATCTCAGTAACAAACGAAGATCCCGCAGGAGCTCAAGGCGGGGCGGATAGTCAGAACATTCTTGAAACGACCCGCTTTCCTCCCCCGACATCCGCTATTCGTCTTCCTCCTTGGGCTTCATATGTTCGGGCACTTCCACCATATCGATGAGCAGCGGTTTCAAAAAGGACCATTTAATGCCGATTTCATAAACCTCTTCCAGGTCGCGAATGGCATCCCAACAGTTGTGGCAAGGCGCGATAACCAGCTTACACCCCGTATCCTGAATTTGTTTCTTTTTCATCAGGAGGGCTCGATTGCGTTGCGGACGAAAGAGTCCGATTCCGTTGAACCCACCCCCTCCGCCACAACAATAGTTGTGCTCCCGGTTCGGAGCCATCTCGTGAAAATCTTCCGCAATGTAGCTCATGATTTCTCGGGTAACGTCTCCGAGCCCATGATTGCGAACATAGTTGCAGGAGTCTTGGAGGGTTACGGGGCCTTTGATCTTCTTGGCAGGATCGATCTTCAGCTTACCGGTCCTCAGTGCCTCGGCGACCCATTCCACGTAATGCTGGCACTCCACGGGCGGCAAACCGTCCTTTCGCCCTGCCCAGTAGGGGCCCTCAACCACCGTGGCACGATGGGCGTGCCCGCATTCGGTCCCCACCATCCGTTTGGGCTTCAGTCGCTCCATGGCATCGTATACACTTTCCACCTGCATTTTACAAGCGGCCCAGTCACCTGCAAACATCGACAGGCTGGTTTGCTCCCACCCCTTACTGGGAACCGTCCAGTCCTCTCCGGCCAGATGGAATAAGATGGCCGCTTCGGCGATGTCTTGCGGGTAGTGCTTCGGCTCCCGGGCATTGCACGTGTACATGATGTCGGCCCCGACCTTGTCAACGGGAATGGTTAAACCCGGATAGTCTTCTTCGGACTCCTCCGCCATCCATTCGCACGTCTCCACCCAATCTTCTTCCGTAACGTCCATTTGGGCTCGGAAGACCCGGTGCATACCCGCACCGATCTTCAGCTCCCAGGGAACAAAGCCTTGGGCGTAACACAGGCCCCTCACATACCCGAACATGATTCCCATATCAATACCGTGGGGGCAGTACATCCCGCAGCGGTTACAGCAGGTACATTTCGCCCATGCCGTTTCCATAACCATCTTGAAAAAGGCATTGTCCACATTTCCCTTCCGGCGAATCATCTCGCCGAGGGTGGACTGAATTTTGTAGGCGGGCACCTGTTTCGGGTCCTTGTTGTTTACCGTATAGAGGAAACAACTGTCGGCACAAAGACCGCAACGCGCACAGATCTGAAGCCACGCGCGCATACGGGACTTGCACGTCTTTTGCAGGGTATTCCACAGGAGCTCACGATCGACGTCGAGCTTTTCCATCTCTGCATAATACTGCTCGCCACCCCGATCATTTAACAGCGCCTGTAACTGTTCCTGGGTTTCAATCGGTTTCCTGTTGCAAAACTGTCCTTCAGGCATCTTTATCTCCTTACCATTCATGGTTAGAGCAATGCTCTACCAGGCTAAACCTTTTCCCTTCATGCCGCCCCGTTTTATTCCATAGTCCATGCCAAGCTGAATCCGCGAACAGAAGAAAAGCACCACATGACACAGTTTGGTAAACGGGATAGCGATCAACAAGAGCTCTCCGCACAGGATGTGGAGAATCAACCAAAACTCATAATTGCCCGTGTGATGGCTCGCCACAAACCCCGTGACAAACGGGGCCACGGTAATGGCAATGAGGAGGTAATCATAGGCCGTCGTTAGGATGCGGACCTCGGGCAAAGCAATCCGCCTCAGGACCAGGAGTACCGCCGACACCATCACTGCAATGGTCAATCCGTCGGCAGCCGTCTCGGACAAAGTCCACAGGCTGAAGCCCCACCTTTCCTTGAGGATCATATTGTGGGCCAGCAAGAAGATGGGGGTAACGATAACACCGACATGAAACGTAAATGCCACTAGCGTCATGCCGGGGTGGGTCCGCCAGCTTCGGGCGACAAAAGGAAACAGCCAGGAAAAGACGGAACGTAAGGCGCCCTTGATGCCATAAGCCGTATGGTGGGTATAGGCCACCC
>CAZHHS010000023.1:0-15898 GCA_964532395.1 uncultured Desulfobacterales bacterium
AGAAATGATCAAAAACGATCAACCCGAGCGAAAGTGGAGTTCTCCGACAGCCTCCGAGGCTGTTTTCTTTGTCTTCGAATCGGGTTCGTCACTGCGTCAACGCTTTCAATCGGGAGACGGTGTCCCAGGAGAAGGGCGTTTCCTGGCAGGGGAAGATCGAATTATTGTGAAAGATAGGATCGGTTTCGAGGTCATAGCGCGATACCTTTACGGCCTCGTCCCACAACTCGGTATGCGGAATCGGTGAATACTGGGCCAAAATGGGCCTGATCCCGTTGGCCTTGACGATTCTGATGGATGCTTCAAGTTGCCCCATGTCTTGCCCGGGCAGGCCGAATAGAAGGTACGCACCGAGTTCATCACCGGTAAAGCCTGCCTGCTTCAAGTTCCCTGCGGCACGTTCAAATTCAGCCGGACCCACCTTGTGATCCAAGGTCTCTCTGTGTTCAAAAAACGCCGTCTCCAATCCCAACCTGACCGTCTTGAATCCCGCGCGACGAAGAAGCGTCGCCACTTCTTTGTTCAACGGTCGGATGTGTAAAGCGTTGGGCGTATGAAGTCGCAAGGGGATATCGCGACGGATCAGGCCTTCCAGAATCGGCATGATATGGTCTTGTGAGCCCAACAGCAAAGCATCATCGTAGAAGGCAAAGTCCATCACCCCGTACCGTTCATGCCAGTACGTCATCTCCTCCACCACGTGTTCGGGCGACCGCCTGACCCCGTCGGGGTTCAGGTACGACGATGCACAGTACGCACATCGGTAGGGACAACCACGGCCGGTAAGAATCGGCACGTAGGAAATGACCCTTTGAAGATCCAAACAGGGGTACGGATACGTATCGAGCCGGCCGGGCACATAACTGTGACTTCTTGAAAATCCGGTGATATCCGCCAGTACCTCTACAGCCGCTTGGTCGGCTTGTCCCGAAACGACTCTGTCGGCACCCGCGTATTTTCGGGCATGTTCGCTGCATAAGCTGGCATACACACCGCCCAGCAAAATGGGAACGGCAGCGAATACTTCTCGGATAATTCGGATGACTGCAAAGGCACCGGGATACCAATAGGTCATCAAAGCGGTCACCAACACGGCATCCGGTTCAGGCATATTCAGTAGAGACTGTCTGAAATCCTGCTCGGAGATGCCATAGCGACTATATCTTCGGGGAACATCCTGAAGCTTTTCCGGTTTGGCGATAACCGTTTTCCGATACGGGCCTTTACCGAACCGGCCGTCTTTTCGCACCTGCCGGCCATGGGAAACAAAGCGATCCAAACAATCAATATATGAAACGACGTACCCCTCTCCCCTGAGGATCCCACCAATCGTCAACAACCCCAACGGCTTCGCCCAGAAATCATAGGCGGCAAAATCGTCTATCCAGGGATTGACCAACAGGATGTGCGGGACATCTCCTCGTTTTTCCGTATTGTGCTTCATCACGGTTCATCCCCTGGATTGTCTAAATCACTCTTTATCACCACGTTTGCTCAACCTTTTGGTCATCCACCAGTTTCCGACGATGAGTGCCGCCACCAAAGCCCCCGTGGTGAATCCGTTCATCCAGCCCGGGCTCTTTATTGTGTGTAAAAGCCTGTCTGCCAGTACCGAGATGACAACGATTCCCGGTAATATGCCCACGGCTGTGCCAAAGAAATAGTCTTTCATGTCCATTTTGGCGGCACCTGCTATCAGGTTTACCATTCCGAAAGGTGCAACCGGCACATTTCTAAGCATCACCACTGCCGGGAAGCCCTGCTTTAACATGCGTCGGCTCAAACGATTCAGATGCCGGCCGGCCAACTTCCGAACGGCCTGCTTTCCCAGTAAAGAACCGGCAAGAAAGCTCAACGACGCACTCAACAAACAACCACTCCAGGCATACAGACCGCCCCAAAAGGGGCCAAAGACCATAGCGGTGATACCGACCAACAATACGACCGGAATCATCAAAGGCGCCGCGATAACATAAAGGGCGAGAGTCGCCGGGACGGATAGGGGATGACTACGAATCTGATCGGCCAAACTTGTCAGGCGTACTTCGTCGATCCAGTCTGAAAGGGGCATCGCATACCATGCCGCGATCAGCAAGAAGAGAATCATCAGCCCTCCGACGGTTGTCGTCACCTGTTTCGTTCTACTCCGCCGGGTATCGAACTGCACAAGACGATCCATCATCCGGTCAATCTCGATCGGGGTCTCCGGATCGAGCAACTCCGGGTCTCCCACAACGGCGGCACCATCGATAGGTAAAGATTCGCGATACGGCAAATTTCGCAAACAGCGTCCCGCAGATTCAGAAGATTCAATGAAGTCGATGAGTCTCCTGCGGCCGGAAAGTGCTTCGGACACCCTGTCTACCGACGATCCCAGATGTTCGGCCAGCAGTCGATTGCGAAAGGAGAGGATCGCTGCCGTTCCTCTCCCCTGATCCGTCGCTTCGATTGCCAAATTGCATTCCGAGTCGAGGCCCATCGATCTGTTACTCAGGTTGGCGGAACCGATAGTTAGGAACCGATCATCCACGGTCATGACTTTCGAATGCACGTATAGAGGTGTCTTTCCGTCGTCCAAACAAGGGTAAAACACCCGAAAACGCTGATGGCGATCCACCGCTTCCAAACCCCTCAGGATGCGGCTTCTCAAGGCATCCATGGTACTTTGTTCCAACCACCCACTCGATTTTTTCGGCAGTAGAATGACAACCTCCGGTCCTCTTTCTTGGGAGAGGCTTTTCTTGAGAGCGTCGGCAATTTTAGTGGCGGTCAAGTACTGATTTTCGATATATATGGACTCTCTGGCCTCAGCAATAGCCTCTGTATACAGCTTTTCTACCTCTCGCACTTCTTTTCGGTCCTTGTAGGCCGGAAATGTCCGTGAGATCGAGACCAAAACGTTTTCCAGGTCCGGCACCAAATTCTTCGGCCATAGGTCGTGAACATCGCCCCTTGTCAGGTCGATAGCATCGCCGGTTGCCCATTTCCAGCGATCCATGAACACCTCTGCAAGGCTTTCCGCCGCCTGTCCGTTAACGATCATCTGTACATCATGAAACGGTTTGTAACTTTCGCCGTCCGGATTCATTCGCTGCGGCTCGTAAAGGCGGTGTTCAGGGGTGTCCCACCGGCTGTTCGTTAAATCGAGGCCGCCGCAAAAAGCCACTGCATTGTCAACGACTACAAATTTCTGGTGTTGTGATCCACCGATGGGATGCTCGTCATCCAGGTGATAAGATATTCGTCGGTGGGTTTTCCAACCCAAATTGAAAATCGGCAACCATTCCCGTTCTCTAAGATAGAGCATGGGAAAATCCCAGTTCAGGATGTAAATGCGCAGTCCGGGCGTCCGCTTGGCTTTGTCATTCAAGAGGTCGCCCAGTTTACTATGCCCGGGAACAAGCTTCATTCGGCTGTCAATGTCCCAAGCGGCGACACAGATTGAATCGTGTGCTTGCTCAATGATGTCTGCCACAGCGTCAAAATAAGCTGCCCCATCGATCAAAAAACCGACTTTGCCCGCATGGGATTTACGCCAACAATTGTGAGCCTCTGCCAAAATGGCCACTATGAATCCTTTCCGTTTATCTTTATGGAGACACAGCAACAAATAGATTCGTCGCGAATCGAGCACTGTTAACGTTCTTCACTGCTCTATCACATTGTCGGGGATAGTCAAACGGCCCGCTGATTACCAGACATTAGCAGTTTTGATGGCGTCGCAAAAAGTCGGAAATTATGTTTTCCTCTTTCGGTCATTCCGGCGAAGGCCGGAACCCAGTAGATTCGATGACTTCTGGATGCCGGATCAAGTCCGGCATGACGATTGAAAGTTTTTTACGACTTGATCAATCTCGAAGGGCTGCAAATCGGTTTGATCCGTCGGCCCAGGGATCTGGGCTTGACTTCACAGAGTCACCTTCATAGACTACCCACGTGCCTCGCGAACCACACTGTCCGAATTCGGAGGCTATTGGTTTTTAGGCGGTCACACAGCTTATGCAGAGAGGAATCCAGTGAAAATGATCGGTGTCATCGGGGCGGGAACATGCGACGAGACCACCTATGACCGGGCCAGACAGGTGGGCCGGGGGATCGCCGAAATGGGGGCGACCCTGGTATGCGGCGGATTGGGCGGGGTTATGCAAGGGGCGTGTCAGGGTGCACACGAGGCCGGTGGCCAGGCCGTCGGTATTCTCCCTGGACCCGACAAGTCCCAGGCGAACCCCTATGTAACCTTTCCTGTGGTAACCGATATGGGACACGCCCGCAACGTCCTAGTGGTGCGCAGCTCGGACATCCTGGTGGCTATCCATGGGGGGTACGGCACCCTTTCCGAACTCAGCATTGGCCTCAAGCTGGGCAAGCCGATTGTCGGTCTCAACACGTGGCCCAACATGGAAGGCATCGTATATGTATCCACCCCGGCAGCGGCCCTGGAGTCCATACAGTCTCTTCTCAAGCAACAGTAGCAGGTCGATTGTAAGGGCTCACGCCTTTACTCTTGACATCAAATCGCGTTGGCATTACAGGAAAATGCCATCAAGCCCTAGGAGACGGAACGCCACCATTGAGCACGAAAACACATAAAGCCCAAGCACCCGGGTCCGTGAAGGTAGCCATCCTCTCCGTTTCCACGACACGCAGTCTGGCGGATGACAGGAGCGGTCAGTGGATCAACAAAATGGTATCCAAAAAACACCACGTGGTTCTCCACGAGGTACTCCCCGACGAAGCAGGCACGATCGCTGAGCGGGTACGACAGGTAATCACAGAGTTTACTCCCGATATCATCTTAACCACGGGCGGCACCGGCATCGGGGCCCACGATGTCACCATCGAAGCACTTCGGCCCTTGTTTTCCAAGGAACTTACCGCCTTCGGGCACCTGTTCGCCTGGTTGAGCTACGAGGAGATAGACGCTGCGGCCCTATTGTCCAGGGCAACTGCGGGACTGATCGCGCAAACGATCGTCTTTTGCATGCCCGGGAGTTTGAAAGCCGTTAAGTTGGCGTGTAAAGCGCTTATTTTCCCCGAAATGGGTCACTTGGTAACCCACGCTCGGGGGCATTAAATCGTCCATATTCGGCTTGTCTACGGGCTTTTGAACTCTTTGGCCCCCATCGGCGATGGGCTTTTACCAATTCACTGATATCCCGTTTTCTATACAACCCCACAGAGGCGGATATGCTTAAATTGCTACTGGTAACCCCGAAAGACAACAGCTTAGGCGACCTGGCCGCAGGACTTTCCGATCACGCAGAGGTGGCCCTTTCTTATGCGGAGTCCGGCCAAACGGCCTTGAGTTTGGTTTCCCACACCCCCTATGATCTTGTCGTGGTGGACGAGACGCTCCCGGATATGACAGGCCTCGAACTGGTGGAACAGGTGGTGCGAACCAACGCCATGATCAACTGCGCAGCCGTAAGCCCCCTGTCGGAAGATGACTTTCATGAAGCCAGCGAAGGGCTCGGTGTCATCGCTCAGCTTCCGGTCGAGCCGGGCAGAAGCGATGCAAACGCCCTCGTGGAACGACTCAAGGCCATTAAAGGCCTGGGCGGTGCGTGATTTCAACGAACGGCGGTTTGAAAACTATCCGAGCAGGCGGATGATTCCCGAAGCCGTTGGTCGATAGGCCGGGGGCAGTGTCAACACCCTCCCGATAACCGGCTTTGCCCGTCCCACCTTCGCCTCACGCCCCGGCAACTCCACAGGCCGTGGATTTCGGGCCAAAGAATTGGCTTGCCATTCAGCAAAAATAATGCATAATAAAGAGTTTGGAAACTCAACACAGGAGGGATCGTTTGCCATGGATAATGGAAGAATCGCCATACCATCCGTTGACGGGGGAGGACTGGACGGCCAGCGGTCGGGCCACTTCGGTCACTGCGATGTGTTTACACTCGTCGATGTGGAAAACGGAGCTATCAAGAACGTATCAACGATTGCGAATCAAAGTCATGTCCAGGGCGGTTGTATGGTACCTGTTAATCTCCTGGCGGAGCACAGCGTAAATGCACTCATCGTCGGGGGCATCGGTATGCGACCGCTCATGGGGTTTCGCCAGGTCGGCATAGACGTCTACCATGACGCCACTCGCCCTGAAATCAGGCCGGTCGTCGAAGACCTGATTGCCGGAAAATTGCCCCTTATCAGTGACGACCAGGTCTGCGGTGGCGGCGGGGGCGCCCACTAATATGAAGCTTGCGGTTACATCGACCGGCACCGACCTAGACGCTGCGGTGGACCCCCGGTTCGGGCGGGCACGCTATATTCTGATCGTCGATTCGGAAACAGGTGACTTTGAGGTGTTGGACAACAAGGAAAACCTGAATGCGCTGAAAGGCGCAGGGATCCAGGCAGCCACGATGATCGCCAACAAACAGGCGGAGGTCTTAATCACCGGGTTTTGCGGACCCAATGCCTATAAAACCTTGGAAGCGGCCAATGTCCGAGTCGCCGCTGATGCGGAAGGAACGGTCAGAGAGGTGGTTAAGGCCTATATGGACGGTAAATTGTCCTTGATCGAGGAACCGAACGCACAGGGCCAATGGTGATCGGGACGAGACATCCAGGAAAACAGCGCGTGAAAGGTGTAAGTAAAAAGGAGTAGCAGGGAATGAGCGACGATCACGATCTCGATCAAAGAGATGCCGCGACCTTGCAGGAGATTCTGTCGGGGTCCGGGTATTCTCAAAAGGCCATTGATTATTACCTGGACAAACCGAGTATGGGCTGTCTCGCCGATGCGGATCAAGTCACCGAGCTTACCGGGCCTTGCGGTGACACCATGAAGGTGTATCTCAAAGTCAACGACAACCAGATCTCCGACGCCAAGATTCAGGTGTTGGGATGCCCGGGCGCGGTTTCGGCCGCCATGGTAGCCATGGAGTTGGCCAAGGGCAAAACGCTGGACGACGCCTACGACATCAAAGACCGGGACATTTATCGGATCCTGGAACAGCTCCCGGAACAGAAACAACACTGTATACGGTTGGCGGTAAAAACGCTCCAAAAGGCCATTCAGGAGTACAAGGTCAACAATAACGGTCATCATCGGGAGGAAAAATAGACATGCCACTATTTGACTACCTGTGCGCAGACTGCGGGAAACGATGCGAGTTGCTCGTTACCACGACGGGAGAAAAGCCCCAGTGTACCGCCTGCGGCAGCACCAAACTGGAGAAACTGCTTTCGGTCCCCTCATCCATGTCCGGGACTAACAAAGACAGCATGCCCGGACCCGGAGATACGGCCTGTTGCGGCTCCTCACCGGGCCATGCCGGATGCGCCGGACCGGGGAGTTGTTGCGGCAAGGGCTAGCAGGCGACACCCAGGCAATATATAAAAACCCCGCCGAGGAGCAGCACCCCGACGGGGTCATTCATCTCTTTTGAATGTGCAGCCGCTTTTTACTTACGCTCTTCTATACCTACTCTATACGGCCCCCGGCTTTTCAATTACTTCATATAGAATGTCGCTGATGAACTTGACGTGACAGCCGAGTTCGTAATACTGAACGATATCCTCAAGACCACTGTGGCAATTGTGGCACGGCCCGAGGACGACATGGGCACCGGTTTCTCGAATCTGGTCCGCCTTTACCCGGTTGCCCAGCATACGTGTCATCTTAAAGGGCGGTCCGCAGTTGATCACGCCGCCGCCGGCACAACAACAATAGTTGTGCTCCCGGTTTGGATGCATCTCCCGAAAGTCGGCACAGATTTCATTGACCACGTACCGGGCCATTTCGTGAAGCCCGCGGCCACGCACCACGTTGCAGGGATCATGCAAGGTCACAGAGTCTTCATACTTCTTGGCGACCTTGATTCTTCCCGATTTCAGTAATTCATAATAGAACTGAATGGCGTGAACGATATCAAACGGGGGATACTTTTGTCCCAGCCAGCGGTTCCCGCGATCATACACCGACCGAAAGGCATGGCCGCACTCACCCATGACGATCTTCTTCACCCGCAGCCGCCGGGCGGTTTCAAAGTGGGCACGCTTCACCCGTCCCATGATTTCATTGTCGCCCGTATACATGGCCATGTCACTGTTGTCCCAGCCCGGTGTGGCGGGCATCGTCCAGTCCAACCCGGCAACCTCGAACACCACGGCATTTTGATACAGCAACTGCGGCAGAAACTTCGGTTCCGGTCCGATGACGGAATACATAAATTCCGCACCCTCTTTTTCCAGAGGGATTCGCACGGTCGGAAGCTCTTCCTGCGCCTCTTCTTCCTGCCACTGGAGGGTATCCGGCCATTCATCGTTTTTGACCCACATTTGATTCATCGTCACCGCGTGGCTGTGAGCGGTATCCTGAATGTAGAGAGGGGTAATCCCCAGCAAGTGGCAAATACGGCGAACCACACCTATAATGTAGGCCATGTCGATGCCGAACGGACAGTACATAGAGCAGCGCATGCAGACATTACACTGGGTAGACGCAATCTGAGATGCCCGCTTCATAAAGGTGGGCGAAACCTTGCCCTTCTTTTTTATCATCTCCCACATGGTCTGTTTCACTTTGGCCACCGGCGCGTATGTGGGATCCCCGTCGTGAGACAAATAGAAGTGACAGGCGTTCGAACAGAGACCGCAGTGGACACAGGTATCCACATAGTTTTTCAGTCGTGCACCCGTTTCTCCCTCCAACACCTGGTTGATCGTTTTCTCAATCCGTTCAGGGGTAAGCTTGCTGGTACCGATATCCAAACCGTCGTCGACGACAACTTCGTTAAAATATATTCCGTCTATTACTTCACCCATAAGGCATCCTCCTTAAACCGATTCAATAAACAACGAGATTCTCTCCACAGACTTAAAAGGTATCTTCCTCCTCCCCTTAACCGATAATGTCGGTTATCGGCAAAACGCGACGAATATAGCTGCCATTCTCAATAGACCGAACAAGCACCTTGCTTCCGTCCGGGCTAAAAACCGGCGACCAGAGACCATCGCAAGCTTTATCCCACGGCTTACCGTTTATAACGATCGTATATTTGCCTTCCTTCTCAGTCTTAATGGCCACGTTGCGACCGTCCGGACTGAACACCGGCTCCCAGACCATGTCATAAATGTCGGGCCATACCGTGTCATCCACAATCACCCGCCACTCGTAACCGTTCTTGCCCACGGCGGCAAGCCGTGTGCCATCCGGGCTAAACACCTTGTCTGAAACCAGGTCGTCAAACGTGTTCCGCCAAACCTGACCATCCACGGCAACCGTCCATCTCCCAAATTTCGGCGCTACCGTGGCGGCCACCTTGGAACCGTCCGCACTAAAGACTTGATTCCAACACTGGACAAATGATCGATCCCAGAGGATACTCCCATCCTGCGCCAGCGTCCACGCCCCGGCTTTCCTCACCGGCGCAACCACGGCACCGGTTTTGGGATTAAACTTCGGCTCCCACACGCACGGGTAACTCTCGGGCCAGGGCTGCCCGTCAACGACGATATGGTAGTCATAAAGCGTCGACCGCACATCGGCGGCTTGCTTCTTGCCGTCCGAACTAAACGCAACGTTCCACACGTTCACATAGGCCTTATCCCATGCCTTACCGTCCACCGCCACCGAGTACGTGCCCTCTTGAAATTTAAAAATCTCACCTTCACCGGAAGGCTTCGTCTTGACGGCACCGGCTGCGTGTTTGCCGTCCCTGCTGATGGAAAACGTGGTCATGTCATCAAAAAGCGTCTCCCAGACCTCTCCATTGACGGCCACACCATACTTGCCGTCCTGCTGGACAAACGCGCAGATATTCTCTCCGCTGTCACTGAACTTGACCTCCATGACATACCCGTAGGTGTTCTCCCACGGCTGACCCTCAACAGCCACCGTCCATTCCATATCCGCAGAGATAATGCAACTGAGACGACCGTCCGGCACAAACCGACAAAACCAGCACTTGTCAAACGTGTTCTCCCACTGCCGGCCGTTCTTGCAAACGCTAAACTCAGCTTCCCCCGTCTTGACGATCGCAGCCACGTCCTCGCCGTCGGGACTCGCCTGGAATTCCTCCACCCATTCAAACTTTTCCTTCCAGCCGGACACATCGCACACGGTCTTGGCTCCGGTTTCCCAATCCCATTTGTCTTGCTCGAACACAGCGATCACCTCCTTTCCTCGATACCGTAACAGCAACCGGCATGCCACTGAGAACGAAGCGGCCCATGTAGTTGCTAAGGTTCTTACATTGCTCAGAATAACAGATATTCACGCCGGCCCGAAAATACCGGGGCGCCACCCAAAATGATTCATTTTTCATCTACTGGACGGAGAAATTGCGACAAAATGCATCATTACTGTTGACGCCGCCTCCGGCGACTTGGTATAGATGGCCTATGATGGGCAAAACCACCCTTTTGGCCGCATCCGCACGACACCGTTAGACCTGAAAAGACGGCAATGAAGACGATTTGAGCAGGCACCACAAGCAAAGAAGGTAGGTTTTTATGGACCGATACCTACAATCTCCGGTCGGATATCAAATGATGATACTCGACAGCATTAGTGAAGGGGTTTTCACGGTAGACGCAGACTGGAGAATCACGTCCTTTAACACGGCGGCGGAAAGAATCACCGGTGTCTCCCGGAAGGACGCCGTCGGGCAAAGCTGCCACGAGGTGTTTAAGGCCAACGTGTGTGATTCCGGATGCGTGCTGCGGGAGACCATGCAGAACCAAAAGGCGATCCGCAACAAGGCCATAACCGTTATCCGTACGGACGGCAAAGTCATTCCGATTAGCGTGAGTACGGCGCTATTAAAGGACGAATTCGGCAACGTCGTGGGCGGGGTGGAAACATTTCTGGACCTTACCGTGGTGGACGAATTGCGGAAGGAGTTGCAAAGAAAATATTGCTTCGGAGATATTATCAGCAAGAACGAGACAATGCTCCGGCTTTTTTCGATTCTTCCCCAGATTGCTCAAAGCGAGAGTTCCGTCCTGATTGAAGGGGCCAGCGGAACCGGAAAAGAACTCTTTGCCCTGGCCATTCACAATAGCAGCCGGCGGAAAGACGGCCCTTTCATTGCTGTTAACGCCGGCGCCTTACCGGACACACTCTGTGAATCCGAGCTTTTCGGATATAAGTCCGGGGCCTTTACCGATGCCAAGCGGGACAAACCCGGACGGTTTGCCCTGGCCGAAAACGGTACGATTTTTCTGGATGAAATTGGAGATATTTCTCCGGCCATGCAGGTTCGGCTCCTCCGGGTCTTGGAAGAAAAGTATTTTGAGCCGCTGGGATCTACGGAGAAGGTCGAGACGAATGCACGGGTAATTACGGCAACCAATCGCAACCTGGCGGAACTGGTTGAACAGGGAAAGTTTCGCGATGATCTCTATTACCGGATCAACGTCGTCAAGATTGCCATACCGACACTGTCGGAACGCAAGCAGGACATCCCTTTGCTGGTAGACCACTTTATTCGGCGGTTCAATCACTTAACAGGCAAAGAGATCACCGGCGTGTCTGAAGAGACGATGGCGGCCCTTATGCACCACGCATGGCCAGGAAACGTGCGGGAACTGGAAAATGCCATCGAACACGCCTTTGTGCTGTGCAATGAAGGACTGCTTCAATTGAGACATCTCCCCGCCCAGCTTATTCCCGCCAACGACTTGCCGGTAGGTGGCAATGCCATGTCCATGAAAGACATCGAAAAAGAGGCGATTCGAAAGGCGCTGGGAAGAAACGGGTGGAAGAAGACAAAGACGGCAGGTGAGCTGGGTATCGACAGAAACACCCTTCGTCGAAAAATTCGCCAATTCGGAATAACCGAGCCGGGGAATTGAATTACCAGGGCCACACATAAAAATCCCCGTTGAACCCGATATGGTCCAACGGGGATCAAATGTAAAAAGTAATAACGGGTCTAATGCCCCCCCTCTTGATGAGAACCGCCCCCGCCATCCCTTGGGTGACATTCGCCGCACGTGATGGGCCCGGCACCTCTCTCCTCGTGGCAACCCTGACACAAGTCGTGGTAAGCCTTCATCAGTGGTGGGTTCGGGAACCCTTCCTTTACGTTGTGGCAATCGGAACATTCCATGTCTTCGCTGGATTCATATTCGAGCAATTCGCCGTCCTGATACTTGTGGTGACAGACATTACACTCATAGATCTCCGCAATCTCGTTGTGCTGATCGTGGTTGAACACCGCCGGAGGCCTTTGTTTCTCTCCAAAAGCCTCGTCTGCCAGATGGGTCATATCGTACTGTGAAAACGCCGGCATAAAAGTAAAGATACACGCCAAAACAGCCATTCCTATAATTAGGGCCCCTGTCCTTCTTCTCATCCCCATTTACCCCCTTTGATCCAAGGAATCAACGTCCGTTTTCTCCTATCGTCTCTTTCCAGTATCGTTACTCGTTACGCCGCGGCTTTCGGTTTTTCCATAATCTCATAAAGGATATCACCGATGAATTTGATATGGGCCCCGACGTCATAATATTTGACGATGTCTTCCAGCCCGCTATGACAGTTATGACAGGGGGCGATAACCACATGGGCCCCCGTTTTTTTGATCTGATCCGCCTTTACGCGATTGCCCGTCATACGCGTATTCTTAAAGGGCGGACCACAGTTGATGACACCGCCGCCGGCGCAACAGCAATAATTGAATTCGCGGTTGGGGTGCATCTCCGTAAAGTCCGAACACATCTCGTTGACGACATATCGAGCCATTTCATGAAGGCCCCTGCCGCGGATGACATTACACGGGTCATGGAGGGTGACCGGCTCTTCATATTTCTTGGCCAGCTTAATCTTTCCGGACTTCAGCAATTCATAGAAGAACTGAATGGCATGGACAATGTCAAACGGCGGCATCTTCTGGCCGAGCCAGCGGTTTCCCCGATCATAAACCGATCGGAAGGCATGACCGCATTCACCCATAACGACCTTTTTTACTCGCAACCGTCGAGCGGTTTCAAAGTGGGCACGCTTGACCCGCCCCATGATCTCGTTGTCTCCCGTATACATAGCCATGTCGCTGTTGTCCCAGCCCGGCGTGGCGGGCATGGTCCAGTCCAACCCGGCGGCTTCAAACAATACGGCAGCCTGATATATCAACTGCGGCTGAAACTTCGGCTCCGG
The DNA here is from genome assembly GCA_964532395.1 of uncultured Desulfobacterales bacterium. Lineage (GTDB taxonomy): Bacteria > Desulfobacterota > Desulfobacteria > Desulfobacterales. The sequence continues at coordinate 13,112 of CAZHHS010000023.1, forward strand.
GCCGATCACCGAATACATGAATTCGGCCCCTTCCTTTTCCAGCGGGATACGCAGCGTAGAGATCTCGTCTTGGGCTTCTTCTTCCTGCCACTGCAGTGTATCCGGCCATTCGTCGTTTTTGACCCACATTTGATTCATCGTTACGGCATGACTGTGGGCCGTGTCCTGAATATACCGTGGGGTATTCCCCAACAAATGGCAAATGCGACGGACCACCGAAATGATATACGCCATGTCAATACCGAACGGGCAATACTGAGCGCAGCGCATACAGGTGTTACATTGAGTCGAGGCGATCTGAGAGGCCCTTTTCATGAAGGTGGGGGAAACCTTGCCCTTCTTTTTTATCATCTCCCACATGGTCTGTTTCACCTTCGCCACCGGCGCGTACGTGGGATCTCCGTCATGAGACACGTAATAGTGGCAGGCGTTCGAACAGAGGCCACAATGAACACAGGTGTCCACATAATTCTTCAAGCGCGCCCCTGTTTCCCCTTCCAGCACCTTATTGATGACCTCTTCGATCCGTTCGGGCGTGAGCTTACTGGTGCCGACATCCAATCCCTCGTCGGCAATAACTTCATTGAAAAATATTCCATCTATAACTTCACCCATGATGAATCCTCCTTAAACGGCTTGAGCCAACAGGCCGAACCGACAGGCCCTCTTAGTAATCCTTGACATGTCTTACGGCGCCCAGTTCGGAACCCATGTAGGCCCGCATAAACGGGGCGTAGATCATGTGGGCCAATCTCGTAAAAGGTATGGCGACCAGCATGACCTCTCCGGCCAAAATATGTAGAATCAACCAGAATTTGTACCCCAGCCACTGATGGTAGGCCAGAAACCCCGTAAGAAAAGGGGCCGCCACGATAATCAAAATGACATAGTCAGAAGCGGAGGTAACAAATTTAACTTCAGGTTGCGTCAACCTGCGCCAGGCAAAATAGACACAACCGGCCAGTACCACAAGCGTCATGATGTCCGTTACGGACTCCGGCAGTGTCCACCAGTCAATACCCCACGCCTGTTCGATCAAGATCACGTGAGCCACGAGGAAGATCGGGGCGACAAAGAGGCATATGTGGAAGGCGAACGTGACAATGGTCATTATCGGCCGCTCTCGAGAATTCCTGTTGGCAAACGGGATGATCCAATGAAGAATAGAGCGCAACCCGTAATAGAGACTGAAGTACTCCGTCACCACATAATCCGACTTATTGACCATAGCGATCCGGGTAATCAGCCGATACAAGATACCGCCGAAAAAGAGTATAAAAGCCACCCACACAAGGGGACCGCTAACAAAATTATAAAGCCCGTGCATCTCTTCCTCCTCCCCTTAACCGATAATGTCGGTTATCGGCAAAACGCGACGAATATAGCTGCCATTCTCAATAGACCGAACAAGCACCTTGCTTCCGTCCGGGCTAAAAACCGGCGACCAGAGACCATCGCAAGCTTTATCCCACGGCTTACCGTTTATAACGATCGTATATTTGCCTTCCTTCTCAGTCTTAATGGCCACGTTGCGACCGTCCGGACTGAACACCGGCTCCCAGACCATGTCATAAATGTCGGGCCATACCGTGTCATCCACAATCACCCGCCACTCGTAACCGTTCTTGCCCACGGCGGCAAGCCGTGTGCCATCCGGGCTAAACACCTTGTCTGAAACCAGGTCGTCAAACGTGTTCCGCCAAACCTGACCATCCACGGCAACCGTCCATCTCCCAAATTTCGGCGCTACCGTGGCGGCCACCTTGGAACCGTCCGCACTAAAGACTTGATTCCAACACTGGACAAATGATCGATCCCAGAGGATACTCCCATCCTGCGCCAGCGTCCACGCCCCGGCTTTCCTCACCGGCGCAACCACGGCACCGGTTTTGGGATTAAACTTCGGCTCCCACACGCACGGGTAACTCTCGGGCCAGGGCTGCCCGTCAACGACGATATGGTAGTCATAAAGCGTCGACCGCACATCGGCGGCTTGCTTCTTGCCGTCCGAACTAAACGCAACGTTCCACACGTTCACATAGGCCTTATCCCATGCCTTACCGTCCACCGCCACCGAGTACGTGCCCTCTTGAAATTTAAAAATCTCACCTTCACCGGAAGGCTTCGTCTTGACGGCACCGGCTGCGTGTTTGCCGTCCCTGCTGATGGAAAACGTGGTCATGTCATCAAAAAGCGTCTCCCAGACCTCTCCATTGACGGCCACACCATACTTGCCGTCCTGCTGGACAAACGCGCAGATATTCTCTCCGCTGTCACTGAACTTGACCTCCATGACATACCCGTAGGTGTTCTCCCACGGCTGACCCTCAACAGCCACCGTCCATTCCATATCCGCAGAGATAATGCAACTGAGACGACCGTCCGGCACAAACCGACAAAACCAGCACTTGTCAAACGTGTTCTCCCACTGCCGGCCGTTCTTGCAAACGCTAAACTCAGCTTCCCCCGTCTTGACGATCGCAGCCACGTCCTCGCCGTCGGGACTCGCCTGGAATTCCTCCACCCATTCAAACTTTTCCTTCCAGCTGTCGGTATCGGCCAGGACCTTCTTACCCACGTCCCAGTCCCAGCTTTTTGTATCCACCATTGCTCCCTCCTTCGTCGTAAGAGCCATCAGGTTACCCGGCGCTTCATAAAAAAGACCTTTTTTGCCGCATCAAGCAGTCAGGCCTTTCACGGGCCTACTTATCGTGCGAAGCCTTAGATCGACCGCGACATCGCTTCGAATCGTCGCACTGTCAGGGATGGTCAGGTCACTCACCTTGC
>CAZHHS010000024.1:0-15883 GCA_964532395.1 uncultured Desulfobacterales bacterium
ACCTTGCTGCCCATATTGTCGAACACTGCCAATTGTCTCCCCTTAGCAGCACCATTTTGGAATGTCAATACAAATCTTTTCGGCCAGATAGCTTGGCCGGCCTTTACAGACCCGCTTGCCGACATATCCGGAAGGGTTCCAGCTGAGTTGGAAAGGCATTGACAAAGGGTCCGTCAAACGATATATATTCAATCGAGCATATACTTATAATGAAGAGGTTGGATCCACTTTCGTACTGAAAGGGGGAGCATGGAACCGCTTAAAGACTACGTGGGCAAAAAGATCGATTTAAACCACGTCAAGGACGCAGAACGCTTACGTGATTTTGGATTTACCTGTCGATACCTGCCCGATCCGCCGGAAGACTTCGACGAATTCGAGTTCGGCACCCGCATCGGGGATTTGGAGAATTTGGGGTTGATGATCACCGTCCAATCGATGAAAATCGTAAAGATGTTTTTTGCGTCAGTTGATCCCGACAATCCCGACATGGTAAAGGGCTTGAGCGAAGCCCAACTCACGTATATTTTCGAGCACGCCCAAGACAACATAACGGGGTTTCTCGATTTTATCACGGAGTAAGCGTTACGCCTTCGTGGCAGTCGCAGCGCAAAAACGGATTTTTCTTGGATTTTAGTCGTCGATATGCGATATTTTCCGGGTTTGCACGGGCCATGCTCACGACGGATCCGGATATAGGGAGGAATTGCCGATGAAATTAACAGACCTGTTGCCCTTGGAAGAATGGGCGCTCATCGAAGAAGAAATCTGCAATGAATCGGGACTTGATGCCTCCGTCTTCGGACCGGACGGTATGAAGATTACAAAGTTCAAGAAATGGGCCAATAGCTTATGCCCGGTCATCAAGGCCAATGAAAAGGGGCTTAGTTTCATCTGTGCCGTGGCCAATCAGACGATGACAAAAGAGGTCTCTCAAACGAAAGAGCCCCTGATAAGCGGGTGCGATGCCGGGCTGCTTCGAATAGCGGTGCCCATATGTGTCGACGATACGTTTCTGGGAACCGTCGGGGCTTGTGGGCGCATCCTTGAGGACAACGAGGTGGAATCGTTCCTGATCAACAAAACGACCGGTATCGATGAGGACGAAGTTCGACGCTTGTCGACCGACATTCAGCCGGTATCGGCCGGTGAGGCTCAAACCATCGCGGACAACATAGACAAACGCATCAAGGATGTTGTGGAAAATTTTCAAAAGGAAAACAGGAAACAATGAACTCAGCGTCAATGGATCAACTCAACAAAGAAATCAAAGAGGCCGCCGGCAGGGGCCTCCAGTGCAGTCAGATCATCGTTGATATCGGCCTTCGACACCTGGGCATGAGGAGTGAATGCCTAATCAAGGGCACCGCCGGCCTGGTCGGTGCCATGGGGCTTCAGGATGCCACCTGCGGCGCCCTGACCGGTGCCGCATCTCTCATTGCCTTTGCGGCCATTGACAGGCTCGGCCACGGAATCTATTTGTTGATAGAAGAATTGGAATCCCGTTTCGCCGAATTGATATCCGCATATCCCGGTAATACGTGCGGGGCCATCCTGGATCACGATCCAACCAAGGTCCCCACGGAAGTCTGTCCGCCCATTATCGCCGGGGCCCTGCGAATCGCTTTGGAACTTCTGGAAGACTCGGGCATACGGGCGCCGGGGGATTCCACTTCGTCGGACCAAAAGACCACCTGGGAATTGCCTCTGGATGAAGAGGTGGAAACACCGGTCCGGTCTTGAACCTCAACACGTCTCGGGAGCCGAATATGGAAGCAGTCGATTTAACAACACTTTCAAACACAACGCTGGCATCCCGGCAAGCGATGGCCTGTTTTACCTGTGCCACCTGTGTCAGTAGTTGTCCCGCTACGGGCATCGACGGCTTCGACCCGCGCAAGTTGGTCCGAATGGCCGTCCTGGGTATGGAAGAAGAGCTGATCAATGCCCGATGGCCGTGGATATGTACCATGTGTGGCCGATGCGACTACGTATGTCCCATGGAAGTCAAAATCGGCGACCTGGTAAGAAATGTCAGAAGCTTAAGAGGACGGGAAACGGTTCCCGGCACCCTTCACAAGGGCGTGGAAACCGCGATCAAAACGGGCAACAACTTCGGCATCCCCAAAGAGGATTTTGTCTTTATCATGGAAGACGTGGCGGAGGAATTCGCTGAAGAGGAAGGCCTCAAAGATTTTGAAATGCCTTTGGACAAGCGGAACGCCAACATTCTATGTACCGTTCATGGGAAGCTTCCTTTCGGGCAGACCGATGACATGAAGTTTTGGTGGAAGATCTTTCATGCGGCGAATGAGAGCTGGGCGGTTCCGTCTGAAAACTGGGAAGGGGTCAACTGGGCACTCTACACCGGCGATGATGACGCCATGAAGACGATGGTCGGCCGAATCGTTGAAAACATGGAGAAGCTCAACGCCAAAAGTCTCTTATTTCCCGAATGAGGCCATGCCTATATGGCGACCAGGTTAGGTCTCCAGAAATGGTACCCTGAGTTTTTCGAAACCTATGGCACCTACACGGTCTTCGATCTGATGATCAAATATATCAAAGAGGGCCGCATTCGACTCGACAAATCGAGACATCCCCAACGGGCCACTTACCACGACCCTTGCAACTACGGGCGAAAATCCGAAATGACGTTCGGCCACGGCTACTATGACGAACCCCGCTGGATTCTCGATCAATGCACCAACAACTGGGTGGATACATTTCCCAACAGGGCCTTTCAGTTCTGCTGCGGAGCGGGTGGGGGCTCGTGGCTCACCCCTTATAAGAAGGAACGCGTTTACTACGGACGAAAAAAGGCACAGCAATTAAAGGCCACCGGAGCGGATCTTTTGGTGGTCTCCTGCCACAGTTGTTACGACCAATTTAAAAAGAGCCTCCGGGCCGAGTATCAGATGGAAGACTTGGAGGTAAAGTACCTCTGGGCCATGGTGGCCGATGCCATCGTGCTTTAAAGCCACCCCCTGTAGACCGTACGACACATCTCAACTGGGTAGTGTGCTCACAACGGCCGGCGAATAGACGTGTGGCGCCGATTGTTCTGCCGCCCCGTTTTTGGATGGCTGTTCGCCCGGTCACTGGAACTCGTTCTCCTCCTGTTTTCTGTTCCCTTTCGGTACGGGAGCGGTGGTTAAAGGTGCCGTGAGCGTTATGCAGGTCCCACTACCGGGGGCCGATTCGATGCGGATGTGCCCTGCCAGTGATTCCAGACGTTGTTGAATACTGAACAGACCAAAGCTTTCCCCTTCTTGAATCATTTCGTGCAGACCGGCGGGGTCGAATCCCACACCGTCATCGCATACGCAAACCTCCAAGAACTCCCCTTTCACCGAGAGAGAAACGTCTACCCGGTTTGCTCGCGCGTGTTTCAATACATTCGCCAAGACCTCCCGGAGCGACTGAAACAAAAGCACTCGCACATCATCGGCCAGCGGCTTGGGCCGCTTGTCGTCTTCGTACCGTACATCGAGGCCGTGCCCCCGGCCTATCTCCTTACACAGCCCCGACACTGCAGGCACAAACCCCAACTCATAAAGAACGGGCGAACCGAGTTCGGAAACCAGGGCCCGGGTGTCCTGAATGGCCCGGTCAATAAACCCGGAGATCTCCTCAGTAAGGGCGGAAACACCCTGCATCGCCGTTTGTCGGTCAAGCTCCCTCAACTTCATTTTGGCAAATGCCAGGTTCTGTCCGATTTGATCGTGTACCTCGACGGCGATGCGCCGACGTTGTCGCTCTTCCGCCAAAGACAGTTGCGAAGCCAGGGAACGCAAATTGTTTTGGTGGGCCAATAGTCTCTCTTCGGCCTTTTTATAGGCGGTGATATCGGTTCCAAAAACGGCAAGCTGGACAACCTTGCCCGCTCCATCTTTGATGGGATAAACACTGGTCCTGAATGTCCGGCCCCGACGTTGGTCTTCAAAAAGGACGGGCGTCCCATCCCGCAGGGCCGGAGCAGCCTGTAATTTTCTCTCCGCCAAAACCTCAGGTTCGAGGAGCTCCGCCAAGTTCCTCCCAACGGCCTCTTGAGCACTTTTTCCAAAGCGCTTCGCCGCCGTATCGTTCAAGGCGAGGATGGTTCCATCGGCTCTCACCAGGAACATAACTTCTGTCACCGCATTCAACAACGCCCGGATTGTCTCCTCGTTCTGTCGCAGCGAATCTCTCTCCGCCGCAAGCGCCCGGTTCGCCCGGGCAATCTGTCGTGCCCGTTCCTTTACCCGTGCCTCGAGATCCAGGTTGGCTTTCTTCAAGCCCGATTCCACCCGCTTCTTCCGCGTAATGTCTCTTGAAATCCCCTGAACGGCCACCACTTTCTCGCCCTCGAACAACGGCCTGGAACCAAGCTCCACGTAGCGGACGCTTCCTGCGGCAGTCCGATAGGACGCTTCATGTGGGGCAACATGCTCGCCCCGCATGACGCGATTGAACACCTGCCGCACGTTTTCACGGTCTTCATGTCCCACAATATCCAGATAATGCATCCCCACCAGTGTCTCGGCCGACATGCCTGCTCTTTTCTCTATGGCCTTGTTGACATATAGGAAATATCCCTTTTGATCCAACAGGTAAACGCCGTCCGAAATCGCTTCAAGAAACGACGCACAGTCTGTAGCAATAGCCTCAAAAATCTCTTCGAATTGCGGCCCTGTCACGCCTTTCTCCTCCCCACTCACCGGGTATTCCGAGTCCGTAGTTATACTGCTATGGACGCATTTGCAGGCGCATCAATTTCTAAGCCCTCACTGACCGGTCGACCCAAAAAAATAGCCTCCGGGCCGGACCCGGAGGCTATTCATACCTCAAAACAAAAGTAGAAACACACCCGCTGCTACATGCTGCTTACACCGACGGCCATCCGCGAGAAGCGACGCGTTGGTCGGACGCCGTCAAGATCAGACACTCCGTATTGGGGGTCTTTTCAATAAACTGCTTCCCCACGGTCGGTTGCAAAACAAAGACACTGGTAGACAAGGCATCCGCATCCATGACATTGGCTGCCAGCACCGTCACACTATTGCTTTCCAGCGGAGATTGGCCGCTTTCGGGGCTCACAATGTGATGATAAAGCTTTTCCTTGTCAAAATAGACCTCATAGTTTCCGGACGTGGCGATGGCACCATCCACCAGGGTGATAATGTCCGCATAGGACCCGTCTTTTTCCGGGCTTTGAACCGCCACGCGCCACGGCGTCGTGGTGTCCTTGCCGCCGATGGCCCGGATATCACCCCCCGCATTGATCAGGCCGTGCTTAATGCCGTGGCGCCTCAGAACCTCAGCACCACAGTCAATCACATATCCTTTGGCAATCCCGTCAAGCGTAACCCCCATCCTCTCTTTTCCGAAACGGACATGCCGTCCGTCCACGTAGAGGGCACGACCGTCCACGTACTTAAGGGTCTTGGCGACTTGAGCATCCGACGGCGCCTTGCCATGGTCCGCAAAATGATTCTTGTACAAGTCCACCAGCGGCTTGACCGTGATATCAAACGCACCACCCGTCGACTCGTGGAACTTCAGGGCACGGGCGAGGACATCCAACACCTCTCCGGGCGTATCGGAGAGACGGCCGTCCCGATTCAGCACCCCGATAGCGGATCCCGAATCATAACGGTTTAGCAAGCGGCTTACCCTGTCCATCTCATGGAAGGCCTTGGCGATGATGTCGTCGGCTTCATCCTGGGACGGATGCATCACCGTGACGGCCGCAAAGGTACCCATGGCCAAACGGGTTCTCGTTACCTTGTAAAGCTTCCGATCGAAGGCCACACACTCCGAAACAGGCATCACACCACTGAATGCGAGCCCGACGCCCAACATCCCGGAGTATTTCAGGAAGGTCCTTCGATCCACTGTTCCCAATCGTTCTTTTTGATCAGACATAGCAGTCTCCTCCAATTCTAATTAAGCCGCTGCCTCCTTCAGGCGTTTTTCTTGATCCAATTCGAATCGTTGCAGAATATGTATTTTCTTGCAAGCGGAAATACAGACCTCCTCGCATTCGGGTCCGTACGCCATACATTTCTTGTGATCTACGGTAACCACCCCGTCAACTTCCGATATGGCGTCGGCCGGACACTTCCGGATACAGGCCTTGTCATGGATACACCCACTCTTACACACCGACATGGTTACCTTCGGACTGTCTTTCGTACTGCAGGGGATATAGACGCGAGCCCCTTTCGGTATCAGTTTGATAATATCCTTGGGGCACGTATTCACGCAGGCACCGCAGGCGACGCACGCATCCGGATCAATAACCGGAAAATTTTCAATCATGGTAATCGCCTCAAACGGGCACGCGTCGGCACACTCCCCGAACCCGAGACAACCGTACTGACAGTCCAGTGGACCTGCAAAGGCGATGTTGGCCGCCGAACACGTCCCATAGCCGATATAATTATACTTGGCGTGTACCTTTCCCTGAACTTTCGAACAATGAACCGCCGCCACCAAGTCTTCTACGGCCCCGCCGGCCTTACCGGTAATTTCGGCTACCTTATCAGCCACTGCTTTCTTGCCGGGAAAGCAAAGGGTTGGTGGAACGTCCGGATCGTGGACAACTGCTTCAGCATATGCTTCACACCCAGGGAAGCCGCAGCCCCCGCACTGGGCGCCCGCCAAGGTGTGGAGCACTTCTTCCACCTTGGGATCCGGTTCAACGTGAAACTTTTGCGCCGCCATGGCCAGGCCGATGCCGAAAAACAGCCCGATGCACCCCAGTGTGGCGATCCCCCCTAACGCGATCTTGATCAATACTGGATCCATGCCTATATCTCTCCTATTCGATAATGCAAACCCCTATTCTACACACATACCCGCTAATATATGGACAACCCGGAAAAGCCCAAAAAGGCCAGGGCAAACAACCCCGCGGTAACAAAGGCGATGGGAAGCCCCCGAAAAGTGGGCGGCACATTGGCCAGTTCGAGCCGTTCCCTCACGCAGGCCATCAGGAAAAGGGCCAATAAAAACCCCAGTCCGGCACCCAAGGCCAGCATGAGACTTTCCCAGCCGTTGTATTCGTTATCCGCCAGCATGAGCGGGACCGCAATGGCGATACAGTTGGCAATGACCAGAACCAAATATACACCAAACGCCTTAAACAACGCCGGGTTGACCTTTCTGAGAATGGTATCCACCCCTTGAACCGAGAGGGACACCAAACCGATAAACACCACAATGTTAAGGAAGGTCAACTGATACGGCTTCAGGACAAATTGGTACAACGCCCAAGCCATCATTGCCGCAAAGACGATCACGATGGTAAACACCACACCCATACCGATGGCCGTTCCCCGCCGTTGAGAGGTACCGAAAAACACGCAAAGACCCAGATACTTGGTAAAAACGAAGTTCTGGATAAGCGCGGCCCCCAGCAGAATGGTCATCAGGATGCCGAAGTAGAGCTTCTTAGCGGTTACCGTGGCCGAGCCCAGATTCTGGCCCTCAGACATGATATCCGTCATACTTAGGATGTGGGGCTCACCCTGGTTCAGAGGGGCCCCGAAGGTAAGGGTGAGCGTGGTCCGGTCGGAACTCAACGTCGCGTCTTTGACTTGCAACTTGATGTCCGGATCCGGCTTTTCATAAGCGGAGAAATTGCTCAGGTCCGTCGCCCAGGCTTCTTCCACAGGACCGGCAAAGGTAACTACGATCTTGTCGTCGTCCTTGAATTCCGTTTTCTTGACAAACTCATGCCCGGTTTCACAACCCGTCAAGAGAAACGCAACCAAAAGGATTCCCATCAACCATTGATATCGTCGAAGTCCGTTCATAGCCTGTTAACCTTCTTTCTTACGATTGTGTACAACCTCGATCCAGTTGAAAAACGCCATCATCAGGCCGACCACAAAAAATCCTGCCGAGGGAAGAATAAAGAAGAGGAGGGGCTGAAAGCCCAACACATCATATCCCAAAAGCTCTCCCGATCCCAGGAGTTCCCGTACGACACCCAGAGCGACCATGCCCACCATAAACCCAAGTCCCATACCGACGCCGTCTACAAAGGATTTATCCAGCGGTTCCTTACAGGCAAACATCTCCAAGCGCATGGTGATAATGGCAAACGCCACGATCAACCTCACAAACATCCCCATGGCATTATAGGCGACCGGCACATAGGCAGCCAGTACCAGGTCGATAACCGTTACCCAGGTAGCGATGGTGAGGGTGTAGGTGGGAATTCGAATTTTGGGATGAATGTAGTTACGGACGATCGAAATGGTACAACTCGAGAAGACCTGCACGAACAAGACCGCCGTACCCAAAAGGATCCCATTCATCACACTCGTGCTGATTCCCACCGCCGGGCACATGGATAGCGCCAATTTAAAGATGGGGTTCTCCTTGAGAATACCATCCATGAAAAGTTGTCCGTAGGATTTCGTTGTAGTAGACAATGTCCTTCTCCCTTAGTCTAAGGTTGTCATGTCCCCGAGGAGCATTCCACCTGCCCCCCGAGTGGCTACAGACGTCTAAAATGCCGTCTGGATATTCTGTTTATCAAGCACCGTGTCCAGTTTATCGATCCGATAGGCAAACTTCTTGGCGGTATTTTTCACGCCGTTGGTCACCGCCACGCTGGAAATGGTGGAAGCCGTAATGGCATAGATGTCCTGATTTTTATATTTCTTCTGGATTTCCGTGATCTCTTCTTTTGTCAATGCCCCTTCTTTCAGCTGCTCCCGTTCCAGGTACTTCTGGTAGTCCTCGGGTAAAGGCTTCTTTACGACCTTCAGAGTCTTGAGCTTATCGTAGGTTACCCCTACAAACTGATTTTTGAAGTAATCTTCTTCAATCTCCGCGCCCAGACCCGCATCCTCTTCGTGCTCCATGATCTCCAGTCCGAGAAGTTCGAAATTGGGATCCATGGCCACCAGGGCATGAATAAAGGTCCGAAAACCGGGGAACTGCCCCGGCAAGACATAGCCGACCCGATCGCCGCCGGCAACAGCCACGACAGCGGCATCTGCATAGCTAAAGGACTGGTTGGGCTCAAACTCCTTTTCCAGGGCCTTGGCCCGATCATGAACCTCTTGCGCTTCCTCCAAGGAAATCGGGACCTCAAACTTTTTAAGGAAGTTATACTCCAGGTCCATCATCACCATTTCATAGGCTATATCGCCGTCCTTTTCCACAGGAACCATATAGCCCATAAACTGCCGGCCGTCTTCCCGGATGATGTAACGATAGATCCGCAGAAATTCCAGGTCTGACGGCGCCGGATTATCCTCACCGTACCCAAGAAGATCCAGCATGGCATTTTGCACGTTCATGTGATGGTTGTGCTTCTTGGCCTTGGCCGTCAGTGTGTAAGTCAGCCCCATAGCCGAGGCCGCCACCACACAGGAAATGGTCAATGCGAAAGTGATCTTGATAATTTCTTTCATCTTCTAAGCACCCTCTTCCGGTTGTGGAGCAAAACGTTTCGGTTTAAACCAGTTATCTAGAGCCGGCGCTACGGCATTCATAAGCAGGATGGCATAGCATACCCCCTCCGGGTACCCGCCCTTTAGACGAATCAACACGGTCAAGGCCCCGATGCCGATGCCGAATATCAATTGTCCCATGGGCTGGGTCGGAGAAGTCACATAATCTGTGGCCATGTAGAAGGCACCGAGTATCACCCCGCCGGAGAGAATGGCCAGAATCGGCTTTCCCGTAAAGAGGGTCTCTCCCCCGAAAACCCAGGTTAAAAACCCGACCGTGACGATCACGGAAACGGGAATGTGCCAACTCACGTACTTCTTGTAAATGAGGTAGAGGCCACCAAGGAGTACCAGAAAGGCGGAACTCTCACCGATACATCCCGGTCTCCATCCCAGGAAAAAGTCCTTGTAGATCACAGAAAGAGATCCAAACCGCTCGATCACCTCCGCAAGCCCATAATGTTTGAGCACATAAAGCGGGGTGGCCGTGGACACCGCATCAACTCCGGCGCCCATATATTTGAAAACCGAGGCATCCCGAATCGGACTCAGCCACGCCGAGGTCATGGCAACCGGATAGGTGGCCACCAAGAAGGCCCGCCCGATCAGGGCCGGATTGAAGATATTGTACCCAATCCCACCCATCAGGACCTTGGTAATGTAAATGGCCATAACCCCGCCCAAGATCGGCATCCAGTAGGGAACACCCGGGGGGATCGTATACGCCATCAATAGGCCGGTGATGACCGCACTGCCGTCTCGGATCGTATCCGTCGGCCGATTCAACGCCCGGTTGGCCACATACTCCGTTCCTACACAACTTGCCACACTGACCAACGCAATGATAAGCGTTTGAAAACCAAAAATAAATACGGACAAAATCAGTGGCGGCAAGAGACAGGCTACGACGGTCCACATGATCTTGGACACGGTATCCGTGTTCTTGAAATGAGGCGAAACCGATACGAAAAACTTCGGCGGGCTCGCCTTCCCTGCCTCTTCTACTGTGGTTGCTTCTGCTTGTGTTCCGCTCATTATGCTCCTCTTTACCTACTTTTTCTTGGACGCGGCAATACCCGCCCTAGCCAGTCTCATAAATTGAACCAGTGGCCTTTTCGCCGGACAGACATAGGCACAAGTTCCACACTCGAAACAGTCGTCGACTCCGAATTCCTCCGTTTCAGCACCCCGTCCCGCCTCCACGAAGACGCTCACCTCGTTGGGTTGTAATCCCATGGGGCAGACACTTACACAAAAGCCGCATCGGATGCAGGGATAATGCGACTGAACGTCCGTCTCATCCTTTGTGAGGAAAAGGACCCCCGAGGTGGTCTTGGTCACGGGCACATCCAACGAGGATACGGCAAACCCCATCATTGGACCGCCGACGATCACCTTGGCAACGTCGGGCGTCATCCCCCCCAGATAGTCGACGATTTGCGACAGGGGCGTTCCCACCTTTACCATCAAGTTGGCCGGACGCTTGATCCCCTTTCCCGTAAAGGTCACGATTCGTTCGTACAGCGGCTTGTCATAGACCACGGCGTCATAAATGGCTTTCGTGGTGTATACGTTTTGGACAATAATCCCGATTGCCGAGGAGCGAACACCGGAGGGTCTGGCTCGTCCGGTAATACTTTGCATGATCTGATCCGCCGACCCTTGTGGATACTTCACCTGGAGGGCTTTAACGACGATATTATAGCCGTCCTGAGGAGAGCCGCTCTGAGCAATCGCCTGCTTTAACGCCTCAATGGCATCGGGTTTGTTGTTCTCGATACCGATGGCACAGTATTTAATTTCCAATATTTTCAGGATGATTTTGGCGCCTTCGACGATATCTCTGGCGTATTCCACCATCAGGCGGTGGTCACTGGTTAGGCAGGGTTCACATTCCGCGCCGTTCAAGATGAGCGTGTCTAACTTGATCCCGGGCTTGATGGTCAGCTTCACTGCTGCGGGAAATCCGGCCCCTCCCATGCCGACCACACCGGCGTCCTTGATTTTGCCCAGCAATTCGTCTTTGGACATCTGCGTCCAATCCGCCTGGGAATACGATTTTTCTTCTCCCTCTTCTTTATCGGCGGCGATCACTAAGGCGGGGGCATTACCGACCATGGGGTGCAGGGCCTTTTGAACCCCCTTTACCGTTCCTGAAAACGGGGCGTGGATCGGCGCGCCCAACCGCTCCGTGGAGGCAACCAGATCGCCTTCCGTCACCTTATCCTTCTTTTTGACCACCGGCTCACACGGGGCGCCCACATGTTGCTTCAGAAACAGGCTCACCTGTTTGGGGGGGGGCATTACCTCCACAGCGAGTTTTTCGGTAAGTTCCTTCCCCTCTCTTGGATGAATGCCTCCCATCGGGAAGGTTGCCAGACTTTCAGCGCTCATAAGCTCTCCGATCTTCCATGAACAGGCAAAAGCCCGTAAGTTGAAAGGTTCACCATAACTACCACACAGTACCAGGAACCGCCGCAAGGAAAACCGATGTTTGATGTTTGCCGAGTGGTAGTTTCTGATCCCGAAGTCACGGACCTCCCCTTACCTGTTTGTACTGTCTTTGTCAAGGAATTTTTGAGCGATGGAAACGCCAATTTTTTGACGTCACTCCCCGGACCACCCCCTTGGCCGGCGGATGGGACCGACGCACAACAAATGTATTTTCAGTATGTTAAACGGATAACAGCTTCGAACCGTTTCTTGAAACCGGCTTGTGGCATGATGCTTGCTGCTGCGGATACCGAAGGCACAACTCACGTGTTTCAGATGGAGATAATAGATTGAAAGTCGCTTGCCAAAACTGCCAAAAATCCTATGACATACCCGACGATCGGCTGCCCCAGGGCAAAAAGGTAAAGTTTCCGTGCCCTGCCTGTAAGTCACCCGTGGAAATCGATTTGCGGGACCCCGGCAGTGCTTCGGATTTATCCGGAAACGGCGGGGCGGAGGCACAACCCCAACTGGCCACCGGAGAAACGCTCAAGAAGCAAATTTTTAAAAGTGTCGAAAACTTACCACCGATGCCCCAGGTTGTTCATAAGGCCCGAGAAGTCATGGCCAATCCGAACTCCAGTTTTAAAGAGCTGGCCATTATCTTCGTCACTGACCAAGCCATCGCCACCCGGGTCTTGAAACTGGCCAATTCGGCGTATTACGGGTTAAGTAAGAAGGTGGCATCAATCCAGCAGGCATCAGTCCTTTTGGGTCATAAAACGTTGGCCGAACTGATCACGATGGTCTCCACGTCCGGACTGCTCAACCAAGAACTGAAAGGCTACGGCCTCCAACCGGGTCAGCTGTGGGAGCATTCGCTCGCCGTCGCCTTCGGATCCCGCTTCATCGCCCAATCGAAGTACCCCGACTTTTCAGACGACGCCTTTGCCGCCGGACTCATCCACGACGCCGGACAAATCGCCCTCGACAAATACATTGTGGAACGCCAGGAAACCTTTGATCGGCTTATGGGAGACGAGCAGATGAGCTTATTGTCTGCCGAACGGGAAGTCCTTGGATTCGATCATGCCGAGGTAACCTTTGAGGTCTGTAACAAGTGGAATGTTCCCGAAGCGTTGGCAATAGCCATCCGGCACCACCACCGTCCCTCCGAATCGAACGAAAACACGTTGGCCTACCTGCTTCACACGGCGGACTGTATTGCCATGATGAGCGGCATGGGCGGCGGCATGGATGCCCTTTCCTGTGAAATCGAGGAAGGGGCGATCGACTTCCTCGGACTCAGCAACAAGGACATCAGCGGGATGCTCGACAAGGTCGTCACCTCCGTGCAAAACACCCTGCAAGAATTCAAATAGTCCGGTCCCCCTAAACCCCGAATCTCTACTTTTATGTCATCCCTTGAGGATCGAGCAACCTGTCCAGTTCCTCTGCAGGCAACACCTTTTGTTCACTGGCAACCTTTCGTACCGTTGTACCGTCGGCAAAGGCCTTTTTGGCAATGGCAGCGGCTTTCTCGTAGCCGATCACCGGCGCCAGTGCGGTACACATGGCCAAACTGTTTTCAATGAACGCCTCACACCGTTGCCTGTCAGCCGTAATACCACGGACACACTTTTCTGAGAAGACGCGGGCGGCGGAAGTCAACAAACGAACCGACTCGAGCAGATTGTGGGCAATGACCGGAAGCATCACATTCAGTTCAAAATTGCCTGACTGACATCCGATACCGATAGCCGCATCGTTGCCCATCACCTGAGCGGCCACCTGGGTGACCGATTCCGGGATGACCGGATTGACCTTGCCCGGCATGATGGACGATCCCGGTTGCACCGCCGGAATACGGATTTCCCCAATCCCGCAACGGGGTCCCGAGGCGAGCCACCTGACATCGTTAGCAATCTTCATTAAGCTCACCGCTACGGATTTGAGTACCCCGCTGGCCCGCATCGCCGCGTCTTGGGAGGCCTGTGCGGAAAAATGGTTTTGTGCCTCCCTAAAAGGGCACCCGGTTTCGCGGGAGATCAAATCGATAACCTGGGCGGCAAATCCGGGAATAGAGTTCAACCCCGTCCCTACAGCGGTACCGCCCAGGGCCAATTCGCTCAAATCCGTTTGCAAGCCCTTGAGGCTTTCCATCCCCCGTTCCACCTGTCGCGCATACCCACTGAATTCCTGCCCCAGACGAATGGGTACGGCATCCTGAAGGTGTGTACGTCCGATCTTGACCACATCATCAAAGGCTGCCGACTTTTCCTCAAGCGATCCGCAAAGATCTTCCAAGGCAGGCACCAGCGCTGTGGTTATTGTCGTCAAGGCGGCGACATGGATGGCACTGGGAATCACGTCATTGCTCGACTGCCCCATATTGACGTGATCATTGGGATGAACGGGACTCGTGGTGGCCTTTTGGCCGGACAAGCGTTCATTGGCCCGGGTGGCTATCACCTCATTGGCATTCATGTTGGTCGACGTACCGGAACCGGTTTGAAAGATGTCCACGACAAAGGCATGATCCAACTTCCCCGACCGGACCTCTTCAGCGGCCGCCACGATCGCTTCAGCCCAGGTCGGGTCTAATCGCTCAAACGCCAAGTTAACCTGGGCGCAACATTTCTTGATCAGACCCAAGGCCGCGATAAACGGCCGAGGGAAACGGAGGCCGCTGATAGGAAAATTTTCCACCGCCCGCTGGGTTTGCGCCCCGTAATAGGCACCATCGGGGATCTTGACCTCTCCCATGGTATCCTTTTCCACCCTCACCTTATCACCTTCTTCAGCGGTCATGGCGCCTCCTTCCCGTCAATTTACCAGAAACCGGCCACGAGAAACCGGCCGTTGACCGGACGTGGTAAAAATGTCATATATTATATGGGTCGGTTCCCGAAACCGCTGGGCCGGCCCGCGTTTCTTTTAACAACGCCAAAGCAGATAAGCCCCACCGGGCCATTAATGGATCGAAGGAAAAAGGGTGTCAAGGTAAATATGGACTATCAAGGAACGATCATCCGCCCCCCCAGCGAGGCGAACAGCATCATACTCCAAGTCACTCGCGGATGTTCCCATAACAAGTGTACGTTTTGCGGGACTTACAAGGGGGTTCGCTTTCAGCTGAAAGATACCGCCGTCATTGACCAGGATATCCGCCTGGCGGCGCAACATTGCCGCCGTCAACGACGCGTCTTTCTCGCTGACGGAGACGCACTCATCATGCCGCAGACCCGATTGCTTTCCCTGTTGGATGCCATACGCACCCACCTGCCGTGGGTAACTCGGGTCGGCATATACGGAAACGCAAAAAGTATAGGCACCAAGACCGACGAAGAACTAAGGACCTTGTGCGACCACGGCTTGGGTATTGTCTATATGGGGCTTGAAACGGGCGACGACACCACACTGGCAAGAATCCGCAAAGGGGTTCGGGCCGATACGCTGGTCAAAACGGGGCAACGGGCCATGGCTGCAGGCATGAAGCTATCCGTGACCGTACTGTTGGGAATCGCCGGAGCCGATCGGTCCCAAATCCATGCCCAAGCAACCGGCACGGCTTTAACGCGAATGGACCCCAACTACGTGGGTGCGTTGAGCTTGATGCTTCTGCCGAACACCCCGTTGGGCCGGGATTATCAACAGGGACGCTTTAAACTGATCGGACCGCGAGACATGTTGAAAGAACTCAAGACCATGATGAGCCACACCGACCTGTCCGCCGGCCTCTTCCACGCCAACCATGCCTCCAATTATCTTCCCATCAAGGCCAGATTTCCCCGGGATAAGGCAGCGACCATCCAGTTGCTGGATAAAGCCCTTTCCGGCGGGGTCCCGCTAACACCGGAGTTTATGCGAGCCCTGTAGCCCCGCCCGTGGCAGCAATCATCGAATGCCTCTGCGCTACGTGCCAAAAGTCTGTCGGACCCTTCCAACGAACTTAGCTTGTAATAAACGGAATGGTTCGCAAGGAGGGGACGCGA
>CAZHHS010000025.1:0-15531 GCA_964532395.1 uncultured Desulfobacterales bacterium
TAAACCCGGCCGCAACGGAACTTAGGGACTCTTACGGCTGAGTTTTAGCGCCATTTAAATCTGAAACGGTCCCGTCGCTCCTCCCGATTCAAACGATTACCTTCCGCAAGTGAAGTTCGTCGCAAGGACCAAAACGCCGTATCGAAGCAAAAGATGACCTTACTCCCGTTTCAATTTTCGCTTCGGAGCCCCTTTTCATTCGGAAAGGTTAGATTTTACTTCGAGACAAGGCCGCACAAGGGGTTTTCACCGCAGGTGTAGCAGCGCTACATCGAGGATAAAACCCCGCGGAGAACGCCGTATCGAAGCAAAAGATGACCTTTCCGAACTAAAGCTCCAGCCACGAGTCCGAGTACAACGAATGACCCAGAAGCACTCTGGCTGTCTTTACATACTTTTGCGCCTCTTCGTCCAATGCGGTCATATCGATTTCTTTTCCGTCGACCACATCATTGACGACAGCGGCGATATCGGGCCACTTACCGTGCGCGACTTCATTGAGTTGCTTGTCAAAGGCATCGACGATGCACGATTTCATGCCGAATTTTTCCAGCATGATCATATAGGTCTGATTCAAGATCGGCCGCAGGTGATCCGGAGCCCCGTTGGAGACATTGGAAAGACCACAGGTAGACCGGCATCCCGGCGCCAGCACTTCTGCGATCATGTCGAGTTCCGACATGAACTGATTGCATTCCAGGAGTTGGTTCTGTTGAACGTTTACCGGCGTTATGATGGGATCCACCCAAATATCTTCTCCGGCGATCCCGGCCTCGACCGCTTTCTGAAGGATCTCCGTGGCCAACACCCCCCGCTCGGCGGCGTCCCGCGGCAATCCTTCGGGCCCCCAGAGGAGGGCTACCATGCCGGCGTCGTGTTCGCTCACTACGGGAATCTGGGCCTCCATTCGTTCCGGTCGACACATCACGGAATTGACCACTGCCTTGCCCTTTTTGTTCACGTAGACCTTTAGGCCCGCCTCGATCGCCTTGGCATTGGTGGTATCTAAATATAAGGGGAGATCGACGGCTTCCTGGACGGTCTTCACCATCCACGCCATCAATTCCTCTCCACCTTTCTTGGCCGGACCCAGGTTGATGTCGATATAGTCGACGCCCGCCTCCGCCTCCGCCGCAGCCATGTCCTGAATCGGTTTGGGATCCCTGTCCTTGATCGCTTGACCGATCTTTTTCACCATCACATTGAGATTTTCACCAATTAGTATCATATAGCCTCCGAAACATAATTGAGGAATTGCAAATTTAGGAACTATGGAATTGGGGATTCCGAATTCAGGAATTGAGGAATTCTGGTATGATAAAAATGCATCCCACAATTGCCCATTAAGCCCTGTAATATTCCCAAACCCTTCGTTCAATTCCTCAATTCCCAAATTCCTGAATTCCCCAATTCCCAATTCGCCTTACTTATTCCATTCCCTTAAATACGCCGGGATGTGGGCCGATTCTCTGGGGCCGATGAGGATCTCCCATCCTTCCAATTCTTCTTCAAGTTCTCCGGAAATGGCAGCCGCATAGCCGGGGATGACCACTTTCTTGTGATTGACCTTCTCTTCGATACCAAATTTCTTCATGGCCGCCGCCACGACATCACCGACAAACTTACCTGCCGCCCACGCCGTCAGCACGGACAGCCCTTCCGTATCCACAACCACCAGCCAAGCGGGGACTCGACTCGTTTCCACCTCACCGGATACAATAAAATAGGTCAAAGAAAAATTACACGTCACCAGGACCGGGGAGTTTTCATCCGGCCCGCCGATCTCATAAATACCCGGCGATGCGGCCATGGGACGCTGCGGGTCGGTGTAAATGTTCATTCGCGCCAGCAGTAGCGGAAAGAGGCTTTCGCCTTCAAGGTCTGACAAAACGATAATGCCGCCGTACTTGGCCACAAACATGGCGGCAATGAGCGTTTCCATCATGAAATCATCCGTCATTTCACAGGGGAAGGCAATGGTGGGAAACCCGACCGACCGATCCTTTTTTAAAATCGCCCCCCGACGAATCGATACCTGGTCTTTGAATGCCTCGTTCACCCCCCGAACGCCGGAATCGATGACCAGATCGGTAAACCCGTCACCGGAAAGCTTGGTCGTAAGTTCTGCCACGCCGTCAAGGCCCTCTCCCCTCAGACCGAGAGGACACCCTTTGTCTTTGGCAAGCGTGGCCATATCGTCGACATTTTCCTTGTTGGCCCCGTAAAGAAGGGGTTTCCGGTCTGCACACACCTCACAGGCCGCCCCCATAAGCGACACATCTTCCGTTATAAGGATGATACCGCCTTGCGTCTTCTCCTTTACCTTGGCGACAAGGGCCTCAAATTTACCCTTGTCTCCGGACAGGCATTTGACGGCAACCAGGTCCGCCTTCAAAGTCAATCCCACTCGCTCGTACACCAGCGTATTGAATCGCTCAAGTCGCCCGTCGACATCGTCTGCAGACATCTCGTCGGTAACGAGAACCGCGATACCCGGAGAATTGACAAAGGTCTTTTCGTGGCGAAAGAGCACCGTTTCGCCTCCAACTTTCAATGCCTCATCTCCGGTACCAATGGTCACCTGCCGTACCGGTGGGGCGGAAGCATCGGTGAGCTGGGCTTTCGCTTCCTCCGAGGCATGAGGACATGCTGAAAGCTCTGCTTTTCCTGCAGCCAGGTTCATGGCAAAAGCCAAACACGTCGGTACGCCACAGTCCCCACAGTTGGTCTGGGGAAGAAGTTTATAAATCTGAATTCCTGTTAGCGCCATATCTTTCCTCCATTTCTTATCAGTAGTCAGTTATCAGTTGTCAGTGGTCGGTTATCAGCTATCACGTGTCGGCTGTCAGCTAAAAACTTTGCTTAAGCCGCCGTCAGTTCATCCACGAACTTTCGAACCAACTCGATGGCCCCTGGATGGCGCATAACCAAAATGTCCGCCCCGGCAATAAGAAACAACTCCGCCGTCATCGCCTCCAACAGAATGCCCCTCTTTTCCTGTTCTCCCAACAAAGGGTCTTCTTCCTGGGTAAGCTTGATCTCTTTGATCTTCCATACCTCTTTGGCCAGGTTGGCGAGGATCGGAAATTGCAACCGCTCATCCTCTTGGGTAAGGGCGGCCATCCGTATCCGCTCCATAACCGAATAACAATACTCGAGCCCATATCCCAAAGAAGAGACCGTTGGATCAATCAGGATCCTTTCGTCCGAGACACCGAGATTCTTTAAAAGGATGTTAAGCTGCTTGGCAAGGTTAATATCGATGGGTGTAGACGCGGCTACGGTGTGACCATAGGCAATCGCTGCAGCACCCACGGCCTTGTGAACGTCCTCTTCCACCGGTCCTAATATTAGATTCATCCCCGAACAGGCTTCCGCAATCATCTTCAGCACAACCGTATCCTTCTCAGAGTTGGCCACTCCCCACACGACCAGCGGAACGTCGATCGATTCCGCCACTTTCTTGGTAACCTCCACCGCCTGTTCCGGAGAGGCGTTCAGGCCATTGGGATCCGTGCTGACCAACTGCAAGGTAATCATTTCCGCACCATACGATTCAACACATTTCTTGGCCCACGACGCGGGATCGTCCAACACATCTTCAAAGGGTTTCACTATGGACTGGGGCCACTCGACCGGCTTGGTATCATACACATCCATGGCAATGACCGGACGGCGGGGCATATCTCCTTCAAAAAGATAAAAGGGATAACATGTCTCTCCCCCGACAGTAACTTGTCCTTCCTTTCCCAGTGCAATTTCTCGAATCTTGCCGTTGTACGCAATTTTCGGTGTTTCAAATGTCATATCGTTAGCTCCTTTCCGTGTATCCACAAATCTGCGATTTGTGAATGCTGCAATTGGCAATTGGGTTTTAGGTCTTGGCCAGAATCTACTACCAACTGACATCCGTCAAAACCCACGCCCTCATATCCGAAAAAATCGTAAAAAATCAGGACTCACCACTTTTCGTCATTCCGGCGAAGGCCGGAAGCCAGTGTTTTAGGGATTTATGGGAGGCCTGGACCCCGGCCTTCGCCGGGGTGACGGATTGAAAGCATGGACAAAGCACCTATATCCCCACGGCGTCCAGGATTTGCGGGATTTTTTTCTCCCAACCCAGCGCCATGATATGAACGCCGTCACACAAGTCTTTCATGCCTTCTACCAAGCGTACGGCAATCTTTACACTGGCTTCCGACTTCTTTTCCGCTGCTTTCAACTCCCCGATTAGCGACTCGGGAACAAAGACACCGGCTACGTTCTTGTTCATATACCGGGCCATACCCACGGACTTGAGCAGGATGATCCCCCCCAACACCTTTACATTGAACCCCTCGATCCGCCGCATGAATTTCTCGAAAAGATCCAGGTCATATACCCCCTGGGTTTGAATAAACTTCGCCCCTGCTTCCACCTTCTTGGCCAGTTTCCTGATCTGGAGGTCCAGGGCCGCTTCATTATCGGCCCCGGGATTAACGACGGCACCGGCGAAAAAATCGGGCCTGCCCTCCAATTCATTGCCCGCCAGGTCGTGGCCCGAATTCAGTATATCGACGGTCTTTAAAAGGGCCACGGAATCGAGGTCAAAGACCGGTTTCGAACGGGGATGATCTCCCATAGTCGGATGATCCCCCGTTAGCGCGAGTACATTATGAACGCCCAGTGCCCATGCACTCAACAGATCCGATTGCAGCGCAAGTCGATTCCTGTCCCTGCAGGTTACTTGGTATATGGGGTCGGTCCCTTTGTCAGCCAACATATGACACACCGCCAGGGAGCCCATACGCATAACCGAGCTTTGCAGATCGGTGACATTTATGGCGTCCACTCGGTCTTGAACGATCTCGGCGTCGGCTAGTACGTGGCCCACATCCGTTCCCTTAGGTGGGGCCACCTCCGTGGTCACCAAAAATTTTCCGGATTCCAGGGCCTCTCTAAAATTCATAACGAACCTCTCCTATTCAGCACGTTCTTCGCGCAAATCCTCTCTCGTCATCCGCCCCGGTTTAAGCGGCCAATCCTTGACCTGAACATCCATGTCCAGGAAATGTAGCTGGCCCAGTCGTTTCAAGGCATCGTAAATCTCCTGCCATGCACAAGGCCGGTTTTTGGATATCTCGCACATCCCATTCGATGCACCACCACACGCACCGTTTAACAGACCTTTCGCACATCGAGTCACCGGACAGATGCCACCCGTCCGCCACAGAATGCAATCTCCGCAGGCGGTACAATTTTCCGTCCACAGACCGGGCTCTTTTCTGACACCGATAAACTGCGTGTTCAGGGCCGGAAGAATCGCCGTGTCGGGGAACCTCTCCGCCACCGCCTGCACCCCGTTTCCACAGGCCATGGATAAAACGGCATCCACCTCTCCCACAGCTCCCGACAACCGCTCTATAAACCGAGAGGAGCACTGCCTGGGCACCGATGTCGTCTCAACGGTCAAGGCATTGTTTTCAGAAACGATGGCTTCCGCCAGTTGGTCCACTTCTTCCGGTCCCCCGGCGGAGCAGTAAGTAACACACGTATTGCATCCGGCGATTAAAATCTTTTCATAGGGCGCAATCATCTCCATGACTTCTTCCAGGTCTTTCCTGTCAGCGACAATCATCCGATCTCCTCCTCATAAACATCAACACATTGGCCCTCTGTCCGGACCTGAACCTTGCGCCTTGTGCCTTTCGCCTTTTCTCTATTCCTGCGTCGGCAACGATACAATAAACGTTGTTCCTTCCCCTGGTTCGCTTTCCACGTGAACGGTTCCGTTGTGGGCATCCACAATGCCCTTGACGATGGACAGGCCCAGGCCGGAACCGGCGATGCTTCTGGTCTGTTCGGTTTTGATGCGATAAAATTTTTCAAAAATCCGGTCCAGGTCTTCCGGCGCGATACCCATGCCGTCGTCTACAACCTTGAAGCGTATGTCTTTGCCGGCCATAGTGAGGGTCACATGCACCGACCCGCCGGCCGGCGTATATTTAATGGCGTTGCTGATCAGGTTCACAAAGATTGCCTGAATACCCCCGCGGTCACCGCTGAACAGCGGAAGGTCCTCCATAATTTCGGTTGTCAGTTTGATCTGTTTATCCTCTGCGGACAGCCGCATCAATTCGATGGTCCGCTCTAAGATTTCATGAAGATCGAGACTTTCAATCTTCTGAATCGATTTCCCTTCCTGTATCCGCCGATAGTCCAACAGATCATTAACCAGGGTGATCATGCCCTTGGCCTTGTCCTTGGCCTTTGAAAGCAGCTCGGATTGCTTCTCCGTCAATTCCCCGGCCATTCCATCGTTTACCACCGATATCTGCATCAACAACGAGCTCAAAGGGGCCTTCAGCTCGTGGGAAACCATAGACAGAAAATCCGACCGCAACTTGTCCATGGCCGCAACGGTGGTAACGTCATGACACAGGGCAACGGCACCGATAACGGTTCCGGCATTGCTCACCACGGGATCCACGTGCACTTGCAACGTCCTGTCCGAAACCGTCACCATGGGTTCTTCTCCAGCCATGAGCGTGGCCAACGAGCTATCGGTCTTTACGGCTCGAATCAAAAAAGACAACAATTCATCGGACGGGATACACTCGGAAACCGGCTTACCCAGGACGTCTTCGTCCAAATCAAACAAGCGTCCCGCCACCTTATTAAACAACACGAGATTCGTTTGCCAGTCCGTAACTATAAGTCCATCTGTGAGACTGTTGAGTATGGTAAGGATATTTTCGTCGTGATGTACCTTATCCTTGGTTAACGCATCTTGCCGTTCCTTTTTCAGAACACCCAGTTGGCGCCGCAACCGATGCGTTTCCAAGGCCCGATTCATCTTTACCCAGAACCCGGCATCGGTGAAGTTTCGCCGAATACAGTCATAGGCGCCCGCCTCGATCGCCTCCAGGGCTTCTTCGCCACAGTCTTCCGAAATTCCCATGATCAAGGGTTCCCGGCGGGCCTTTTGAAGCGTTTCAATCAAGGTCATGCTTCCACCCATGGGTAATTCCAGGGACAGGATAATGATATCGGCTTCCGAGGGCTGGCGTTGGATAATATCCAGAGCCTCTTCCACCGATTCCGCCGTGCGAACCCAGTGGCCCTCGTTTAAGAGCAGCTCCCGGCACTTCTGCATGACGGCGATGTCATTTTCCACCACCAGGACATTTATACTGGGCTTTATTAACATGGAATCTAGGCTCCACGCATAAAAGATTCCACGCAGGCGACAAGATCTTCGGAGGCTACAGGCTTGGGAATATATTCGTCGGCTTCCGTCATGAGGCCCATGTGCTTGGAGTAGGTGGTACGGAAAAAGGCTTGATCCACCGCCGTCAGCAGGATAACCGGAATCTTACTCAGGGTCTCGTCTTCTTTCAGTACAACACAGACATCATAGCCGTTCATCTCCGGCATCATGACATCCAGGATGATGAGATCCGGATGTTCCAACCGGATCATGTCCAGGCCTTCCTTACCGTCATGGGCAAGGACCACCGCATAGCCTTTCGACTCGAGCAACAACTTGGTTGCTTCACAGAAGTCTACATCATCATCCACCAGTGCTATTTTCTTCATAATATCTCCTATGATTCCTTGGTGATCCGCTTAATGATCCGGTCTACCCGCCTGAGGAGGACACTGCCTTCCACCGGCTTTTCCACGTAATCATCCACGTCAAGCTGAATACCCATCTCCAGCTCATAGCGCCGTTGGCTGACGTCTTCTTGTACTGAGCTGAGAATGACAATCGGTATCTGGGCGTATTTGGCCAATCGGGGATCCTTGAGGGCCTTACAGACCTCAAACCCGTCCATATTCGGCATCAGGAGGTCCAGAATCAGCAGGTCGGGATGTTCTTCCTTTAGCTTGGCCAAACATTGTTCTCCATCTTCCGCCAGCACCACCGTGTAGCCGCCTGATTCAAGAATCATCTGCAAAGTTTCCCGCATATCGGGATCGTCATCTACCACCAGGATTTTGGCATCTTCTTCCATCATCTTACTCCTTTTTCAGGGGTCAGGTTTCAGCCCCGCCGCTGGCCGGCGGAGCACCCAGTTTGATCATAAAGGAAACTTCGATGGCACCGTAAGAAATTAGATTCCCTGCCCTTTCGTCATTCCGGCGAAGGCCGGACACGAAGTGAAGCCTGGCGCTCATCCAGTGAGGTCAGGCACTTCTGGATGCCGGACCAAGTCCGGCATGACGGTTGGAAGAGTGTTTACGGTTCCATGAACTTTTTAGTTTCATACGAGGGCTCAGGGGTCGGGTTTTGGCTGTCGCTCATTCGCTTCGATTGCCAATCGCCTTGCTTTTCCTGCCGGTCTTCGATTGCCGTTCGACTTAACCGACCAACTGACGGTGAAACTCTGAAGACTGACACCTGATCCCTGACACCCGCCACCTGATCCCTGCTATACAATCGGCCTCGGCATCAGTCCGGCCTCTTCCACCAGGCGGGGGACGATATCTTCCCAAGCCACCGCCATAATGTGTATGCCGTGAATGCCCTCAATTTCCTTCAGCTGTTCTATGGTCTCCAGACAAATCCGGACACCTTCTTCCTTGGGATCTTCCGAGTTGGCCATCCGGTCCACGAGTTCTTGCGGAACGCTGAGGCCGGACACGTTGTTTCTCATATATCGGGCCATACCGACCGACTTGATGGGAATCAATCCGGCCAGGATATAGGTCTCTTTGTGGAGACCCTTTTCTCTCACCCCCTCCATCCATCGGGCGAACGTGGCCATGTCGAAGATACCCTGCGTTTGAATAAAGTCGGCACCGGCCGCCACCTTCTTGGCTAAACGGCTCACCCGGTATTCAAACGGATCGGCAAACGGATTGGCCGCCGCCCCGACAAACATCGGCACCTCGCCGGAAATTTCTTCGCCGTTTATGAAACTCTGTTTGTCCCGCATCTGCTTGACCATCTGCAGAAACTGGATGGAATCGATATCATAGACGCCTTTTGCCGTGGGATGATTTCCGAACTTTTGATGATCCCCGGAAAGACATAACATGTTGTTGATTCCCAGCGCCGCCGCACCCAACACATCCGCCTGCAAGGCCAGTCGGTTGCGATCTCTCACCACCATCTGCAGAATCGGTTCTACGCCCAACTCCTTTAACAACACACACCCGCTCAAACTCGACATTCGGACGATGGCGGTTTGGTTGTCCGTCACATTCATCGCATCACAACAGAATTTTAAAAGCTCTCCCTTTCTTTGCACAACCTTAGCCGACGTTCCCTTGGGAGGCCCTGCTTCTGCGGTAACAGCGAACTGGCCGCTTTCCAAAATCTTTTCAAGATTGCTACCTGACTTCATGACTTGAGATCCTCTCTGACGAGCTTTCTGGGTCCGCCGTGACCGGCAGGCGTCCAATCCTTAACCGGAAAAATTTCCGACAACTTATCCAGTTGATCCAATCGGCTCAATCGGTCAATGATCTGTTGCCACACACAATCAACGTCTTTGCTGATCTCACATTTACCATTCATCGATCCGCCGC
Source organism: uncultured Desulfobacterales bacterium (assembly GCA_964532395.1). Classification (GTDB taxonomy): domain Bacteria; phylum Desulfobacterota; class Desulfobacteria; order Desulfobacterales. The sequence goes on from CAZHHS010000025.1 coordinate 9,517, forward strand.
AGGGGCCGTTCAGCAACTGCTTGGAGCATCGTGCGATGGGGCACAACCCCGCCGTTTTATCCAGCAGACAGTTGCCGCAACCGGCACAACGCTCCGTCCACAACCCCAATCTTTCCGTTACACCCAAAAACGTGGTGTTGGTCCCGGGGAAAACGATTTTATCCGGGAAACGCTCTGCAATGAGCTGAACGCCGGCCCCGCAAGCCAGAGAAAGTACGGCATCCGAATCATTAATCTTATCGGAGGCCATATCGATAAACTCCGGCTCACACTGCCTGGCCACACTATCGCCTGTAATCTCTCCTCGAATTGACTGATCCGCTCTCGCCAATCGCAGGGCAGCACACAACTCCTCCACCTGACGTCGCCCACCGGCAAAGGATATGGCCGCACAGGTTTCACAACCCAGCACCAGAAGCCGCTCGACATCTTTCGTCATCTCGGTGATTTCTTCGATCTTTTTCTGCTCTACTGTGATCATCCCCTATTTCCTCTAATTCTAAAATGCTAAAGGGTTTATGGACCTTGCCCCATCTCAGTTCTTTTATCCTATTTGTTTCAACCAGTCTTCAAGCCATGCGTGATCGATGATGCCCTCGCTCGGCATATCACACACCGCGAGCTGTTCCGGCTTCTTTCCCAATGACGCCAACAATTCATGCGTGTAATTCACAACCCGGTCGACTCTGCCCGCCGTCTCCGGGAATGGATCCGTCTCCCTGGGAGCTCGGGCGAGAAAGACCCCGGCGGCGCCTAACCCAAAGGCCTTGAAGATATCCACCGTATCGAGTCTTCTCAATCCGAAAACCGGCACCGGCAGGATGTTTGGATAATCCTCTTTCAGCTGTCTCATGTCGGCGGCGCTGAAATTTCCGTACAGATCGACGAACCCGACCAGCATTGCAACCCCTTCTTCCGCTGTGGCCGCTGCCGTTTCCATCTCTTTAAACATTTTGGGCCGTCGATTGAACCCGATGTCAATCGCCCGCACCGGACATTCGACCACGCACATACCGCAGGCTTGGCACTCAACCGGATCGATGACGACCTCTCCCACCTGATTGGCTTCCGGTATGCCCAGGGGACACACCCGCACACAGGTAAGGCAGGAAATGCATTTATCCGGATCGATCCGCGCACCGAGGTAACAGTGAAGACATCTGAGTGCCTCCCGTGTGGCGGCGTGCTCGGACAGACATGACTCCACCTCCTCGAACCCTTCAAGCCGCTCAGCCACGTCTAAGGTCGGCCGGCCACATCGATCAAACTTTTTGCTCTTTTCGATAATCGCTTCGGACAGCCGGGGGGTATCGCCCGATTCTCCCTCATTGACTTTCGGAATCGGTTCGCCCTGCAAAAAGGCATCGATCGACACGGCCGCCTGCTTGCCCGCCCCGATGGCCCGGATCACCGTCGCCGGACCGGTAACCGCGTCCCCCCCTGCAAAAAATGGGGATTTGCTGGTAAGCAGACTGCCGTCCTCCGCCACATGGATCCGCTTTCCCCGCTCGGCGAGCTCAAAGTCTTCGGCAAAAAGGCCCGATTGCGGAATCTGACCGATAGCACAAATCACCGTTTGCACATCCAGGGTATATTCCGAACCCGCTACGGGCACGGGGCGCCGTCTGCCGCCGGCATCGGGCTCACCCAGTTCATTTCGGATACACGTTAAACCCACCACACGGCCGTTTTCACCACGGATCTCGGTGGGCGCGGTCAAATAGGAAATATCCACGCCTTCCTCGGCCGCTTCTTCCACTTCTTCCGGTGACGCCGGCATCTCGTCCTGAGATCGTCGATACAAGAGGCTTACGGACTCGGCCCCCATACGTAACACGCTACGCGCCGAGTCAATGGCCGTGTTGCCCCCACCGATCACGGCAACCTTGCCGCCAACGGGCGGCCGGTCATGCATATTGACGGCCCGCAAGAAAGAAACCGCCGAAAAAACCCCTTCCAGGTCATCTTCACCGGGGATACCCAACTTGCGATCCTCGTGGGCACCGATGGCCACAAAGACGGCTTCAAATCCCTGATCGGTCAGGTCTAAGGGTTTCAGGTCTTTTCCGACCTTGACCTCCGTCTTCACCATCACCCCCAAATCCAGGATGGCTTTGATCTCGGCGTCGACCACCGCCTTGGGCAGGCGATATTCAGGCACCCCCACCCTTAACATCCCCCCCAACACGGGCAAGGCCTCAAAGATAGTCACCTGGTGCCCTCGCAGGGCCAAATCGTGAGCCGCGGAAAGGCCGGCCGGCCCCGAACCGATAACGGCCACCTTGTGGCCGGTGGGACTCGCGATTCGCGGTTTCCAGACCTGGTCCGCCCATGCACCGTCCGAGGCGAAGCGCTTCAAAGCCGCGATGGCGATCGGCGCTTCCAACTGACCCCGCTTGCAATTGGTTTCACAAGGATGCGTACATATGCGCCCCACGATACGGGGCAGTGGGTTCAACCCGCGAATGGAGGCAAAGGCCTCCGGAAACCTTCTTTCTGCAATCAGTTGAATGTACTCTCGGGCGTCGGTAAGAATGGGACAGGCAGCTTTACAGGGAGCGTAATGGACGGAACGTTCTTTATTCTTTGGCATAAGGGTCTTCTCGGTTAAAAATTCGTAAAAAAGGGCTCTTGTCCGAATTCGAGCACTTTGGCGAAAGCGCTCGACTTGAATCGCGCACTGATCTACAACAACGGATCCATGGATAGCGCCGGATGTCCTTTTTCCTGAAGAAAAGAAAGGATCTCTTCTTCGGAGGTCCCCACGGTTTCATCCGCAATCATATCCAACAGATCGGGCACTCCGACCTCCTCTGCGCGCTGTTTCAGGCGCGGTCCGATTTCTTCCTTCAATTGTTTGGGCATCCAGACCAGGCGTTTGATGCCGCCGTCTCCACTCAACCACTTGCGCTGAGTGATGTTGTATTTGCCGTGGCCTACAAAGCCCGGCGCACTTGTCCCCCCGCCGATGGTCCCCGCCAATGTGGTAAACTTCATGCCGCAAGGGGTCATACCTGCGTAATCCCGGTCCACCGTCATCACGCCGTTACACACGGGAAGCACAGCCGCGATACACTCACAACATCCGCAGGTGGTCATGGGATCATGGACGATACTGTAAAAATTGTAATGGTCCAAAGCCCCTCGAGAGGCCTTAAAGAGAAACTCGTTACACCCCTTCCACTGGCCGAGCCTTTCATCCAGGCACTCCCCTTTTTCCACGGGTTGGTTGGGTCCCGTGGGATTGATCTCATAGGAGGCCTTGCAGTCCATCCAGTTATATGCACCGCACAGGCCGGTTCTCTCCGGGCTGATAATACATACATGGTTGGGCGCGAAAGACTGACACAGCGTACACGAGTAAAATGTGTCCGTTGTTTCATCCGTCATCCCCTCAATGCGAGAGTCCCGGGCGGCATAGACGTCCCGGGCCTGGGCGATGAGCTCATTTACCTTGTCTTCCTCCGTGTAGAGCTTGACCTGGACCTTGTCGAAAATGGCACCGAAGTCTTCGTGAAACTTGGCGTGCAGAATGGATCCAATGTCCTTTAAAGTCAGTCCCTTTTCCACGGCATCCTTGGCGATCCGGATCCATGCAATATCTCTTTGCCCGATATGCATCATGCCTTGGGCATAGTTGATGAAATGATGAATCTGCCTTTCCAATATCGGCTCGAAGTCTTCTTGCATCTTCCGTCCCGCAAACTCGGCCACAATGGCCAACGGCAGCCTTGATCCCGCTTCAACCTCGGTCAGGTCCGGACCGTACAGCTCTATGTTTCCGTCCTCAACCTCATTCATCTCCTTCGTCGTTGCCCATTCAACCGCCTGGCTCTTACCGCCGCCACATTCTAAATAGAGATCGTCCTTACGGACACGCTCACCCTCAAAGGCAGGCCCATAAGCCACCGGTACCGGTACCTCGGAGACCGTTACTTTCAGGCCCCGGACCTCGATGGCCTTGGAAACCAACTCCCCGTAAGCCACGTTGGACACCACGTGCTCATAGGTGCAGACACCGGTCGGCAAGATCTCCGGAATATCGGTATCCGCAATGGTAGGAAATCCGAAATTAATCGCCCCGGCCGCTTGCGCATACCATTCATCCTTTACCGTACCTAACGCCAAGGCGAAGGCAAAAATGCGATCTTTATTATAAAGGAGAATCTTTTTGTACTCGCCGGCCTTTAACCCGCCGAAAGACATCGCCGCCCGAACGGCAAATCCTGCGGCGAAGCAAACGGATGTGGCACCGGTCCCAAAGGGAACCAGCCGGGTCGGCCATCCGACCTGCACTCCCGCCTCCACCAATTGCTCCGAAAACCGTACGCCGTTGTCTTCGCCGTGCATAAAGACGTAAAGATTCTTGCGCTGAAGCTCTTCCGCCAGTTCTTTGGCCTTTTGGGCGTCCGGGGCGGCGCCCAGGATAGCGGCAAACCCGGGAGCGGTCCCATCCACGAATTCCACGCCACGTTTTCTCAAGATGACGTCATCCGCTGCTCCCAGCCAGATTTGATCCTCCGTTACGTCCTCACCCGTTAGATAGAAATCAGGTGTTTTCAGATAACGGATTGCTTCGATTATCTCATCGGCGAACAATGTCGCCATGCCGGCATCCAGGGTCGGTCCCAGATAGGGAAGATGCATGGACTCTCGAACCGGAGCCGGCAACAAACTTCGGCAGCGATCAAGGACCGCCTTCATATCGCCGAGCCGCTCCACGGCGACTCCGAGCATGCCATAGGTAACGGGAAGATAATAGGCGGTATTGGGAAAGCCCACTTCCTGGTTCTCTCCCCACTTGTCAACCGCCGTCGCGTATTCGGTTTCCGCTTTTTCTACAATCTTGTGCGCCCCGCGGATAGCCGCTGATGCAATAACCTTAGACACGGTTCTTCCCTCCTCTATAACCCGTTCGCCATTTTTGCGGATTCCACCGTATTCTTGAGCAGCATGGTAATGGTCATCGGCCCCACGCCACCGGGAACCGGAGTAATGGCCGACGCCACCTTTTCCACTGATTCAAAATCCACGTCTCCCGCCAGTATGGCTTTGCCTTCATCTGTTTTACCAATCCGGTTAACACCCACATCGATAACCACCACGCCCTCTTTTACCATGTCGGCCCCGATCGCCTTGGGCTTTCCGATAGCGACGATAAGAATGTCCGCCATTTTGGTAAAACTGGCCAGGTCTTTCGTTTTTGAGTGACACAGGGTTACTGTGGCATTTCCACCGGGAGGCGGTTGAAGCATCAGGTTGATTATCGGCTTGCCGACAATATTACTTCGGCCGATCACCACCACGTGCTTGCCCTCAGTGGAAATGTCCGATCGTTTCAATAATTCCATGATCCCGTGGGGCGTACACGGCAAAAACCGGCCGGTCCCGATCATCAACTTGCCCACATTGATGGGATGAAAACAGTCCACATCCTTATTGGGATCAATCGCATTAATGATCCGGGTTTCATCGATCTGTTTGGGAAGTGGCAGCTGGACCAATATCCCATTGATCTTCGCATTGTCATTCAACTGTTCGACAAGGTCCAGGACATCGGATTCGGAAACATCTTCCGGTAAATCGGTGCGCTCTGAATAGATACCCAGTTTGTTGCAGGCCTTTTCTTTCTGCCCCACGTATACCTTCGACCCCGGATCCTCTCCCACCAGAATCGTCGCCAGTCCGGGCACGATACCGTGTTTGTCCTTTAGCTCGCCAATCTCTCGTCCGATCTCCTCGCGAATCTGTTTGGATATCTCGCTACCTTTGATCAATTGCGCCGCCATGTCGTCCTCCTTAACCCGTAAACCGCAAACCGTAGTCCGCAGACCGTTATCGGTTGTCTGTTGCCGGTTATCAATTACCCGTTGTTTTGTCAGGTAACGCCTGCCGGCATAACCTGACCTACACTTTGTGTTTGCCTAATCGAGTTTCACATGAGCTTCTCGACCAGCCTTTTCAGCCCTTCAACCATATGGACCTTTAAACCCGGAACCTTGAACCTCTGAACCT
>CAZHHS010000026.1:0-15302 GCA_964532395.1 uncultured Desulfobacterales bacterium
TTGGGGATCATACCGATTTTGGCTATTCCGGTAGCACTGGTGGTGGGTCTCGGGTTGGGCTTTATCTTGTATTACTCGGCTATTCGGAAGCTCCTCAGCGGCCCGGAGTTGGCATCACTGCTGGCCACCTTCTCCATGGGCGTACTCCTGGAAGAAGTGATTAAATTGATCTTCGGCTCGGAGTTTAGAGGCTATAACTGGCCGGTGGGCAAAATCGACCTGGGGCTGACGGTGTTACCGATGACCAAGCTGTACGCCTGCGTGGGGAGTATTCTTGTCGCCGTCTTACTCTACATCTGGTTTAGAAAAACGCGGGCCGGATCGGCGATGAGAAGCGTGGTGGAGGACAGTGCCGGGGCCCGGGTGTGCGGGGTCAACGTGGGCGGCGTATATGCCTTGAGCTTTGCCCTGGGAATCGGGCTCACGGTGGTGAGCGGGGTGCTTTTGACCATGTTCATTCCGGTGGGCATAAATCCTTATATGGGTGGCGGGTACACCCTAAAGGCCTTTGTCATTGCCGTACTCGGCGGTCTGGCTTCTCCGTATGGGGCCTTTTTCGGGGGCGTGGTGTTCGGCCTTTTGGAAAACGGCTCCTATACACTCTTTGCGCTCATCCCCAATGTGGAACCCTTTGCCTTGACCCGGTTTTTTTCGTTCGTGATGCTCTTGGTCATCCTGTTGATTAGACCGACCGGTCTGTTGAGGACCAAATGAGATTGAGACCCGGCAAATATCTCCCGCTGCTGCCCGTGTGGGCGGCCTACTTGGCCATGTTTCTCATGGGTAAGTATATGTCCGGCATGTGGGAACTGGTGGCCATGCTGGCCTTCTATTGTGCCCTGGGTCAGGCATTCAATGTGTTTTTGGGTATGACCGGCTATGTCGACTTCGGATACGTGGCCTTCCTGGGGGTGGGGACCTACGGCATGGCTTTGGGGATTACCCGCTTTGCCGACGTGGAGGGTATCGGATTCGGGATCATTGTGATCGGCCTGGTCCTGGCGGTGGTAATGGCCACGCTGCTCTCATTGGCGGTCGGTGCGGTAGCCCTTCGGTTGCGAGGCGCCTATTTTGCCATTGCCACGATCGGCGTTAATGAGGGCTTTCGGTATCTGATCGAAGGGGCGAAGATTTGGAATGGGTCTGAGGGGATCATCTTCATGGGTGATCTCAACCAGGTATTCGGAAGAGATGTGGCCAGCGTTTTGTCGACGTATTGGGCGGACGTGTTTGTGTTGATTATCGCCGCCCTGGCCGCGTTGGTTACCCTCGTCTATATGAGAAGCAAGATCGGCTATGCCCTCACCGCTTTGCGAGAAGATGAAGACGCTGCCAAGGTGATGGGGATAAATGTGACCAAGTTCAAGATCATTGCTTTTATCACCAGTGCCAGCTTGGCCGGTTTGTTGGGTGCCGCCGCCTGGGCGTTGAAGACGCCCTATGTGTTCCCACCCGAAGTCTTCGAAATCCACTACACGGTGGAAGCCATCATCATCGTCTTGCTGGGCGGGGCGGGGACGCTGATCGGACCTATCGTCGGGGGCCTCATTTACGGAATTTCCAAATACTATCTGGCCATTATTTTGCCGGGATTTCAACTCTTGATCTTTGCCCCGATTATCATCGTCATTATTGTAATGTTTCCGGAAGGGGTTGTGGGCATGGTTAAGGAACGGGTCCGGGGAACGGCGCTGGAAAAGTATATTCTTTAGGGTGTGCGGATGTCGTTATTGCGACTTGAAAACGTGACCAAACGCTTCGGGGGTCTTACGGCAGTGGATGACATCTCTCTCGAGGTGGGACACAATGAACTGGTGGCCATTGTCGGGCCGAACGGAGCGGGCAAGACGACCCTATTCAACATCTTGAGCGGGGTGTTTCTTCCAGACGAAGGCAAGGTCTTTTTCGAAGATCATGACATCACCCGGTTGCCCCCGTATAAACGAGCGCCGTTGGGAATGGGGAGGACCTTTCAGATCCCCCGGCCGTTCGGGTCGGCGACGGTCCAGGAAAATGTTGCTATCGGGGCGATGTTCGGGGCTGCAGGAAAAGCGCTCAGCGTGGATGATTCCATGGATATTGCCGACCGATATATCGATCTGGTCGGGCTGAAAGCCCATCGTTTTAAGGCCGCAGGGACGCTCACTCCGGTGGAAAAGAAGATGACCGAGATTGCCCGTGCGTTGGCCATGAAACCGAAGCTATTACTCATGGACGAAGCTATGGCGGGGATGAATCCCAAAGACATTGATTACATGGTGGGGTTTTTGATGGAGATAAAGGAGAAGGAAAATATCTCCATGCTGGCTATGGTGGAACATATCATGAGGGCGGTGGCAGGCTTGGCCGCAAGGGTGATGGTCATGCATCAGGGGGCGAAACTGGTGGATGCGCCCACATCGGAGGCGTTGAACGACTCCCGAGTGATTGAGGTTTATCTGGGAGGATGACAGGTGACACCGGGGACCATGGTTGTGTCGGAACCGGGTGAGGCGGTTTTTTAAGCGCGGGTGCTTATAAGAGAGGGTTGAACCAGCGTGCTGAAGATTGTGGACATAGAGTCCGGTTACGGGCCGATGCAGGTGTTGTGGCAACCGAGCATCAAGGTGGCGGAGGGTCGTATCACCTCCCTGCTGGGTCCTAACGGGGTGGGAAAATCGACGCTCTTGTGGACGATTCTGGGCGCCATTCGGCCGTGGAGCGGACAAATTCTGTACGGTGCCAGGGATGTTACGGACCTACCCACGCATAAGAAGGTGGATCTGGGAATCACTTTGGTGCCCGAAGGCAAACACCTGTTTTCGGGAATGACGGTCCGCGAGAATCTCATGATGGGGGCGTATCGAAAAGAGGCGGCGCAGTCGGCTGATCAGTCGCTCGAGATGATCTACGAGCTCTTTCCGGTTTTAAAGGAAAGAAGCAGACAGAATGCCGGACTGCTCAGCGGCGGCGAACAACAGATGGTGACCATCGCCCGTGCCCTGATGACCAAACCGCAGCTGATCATGCTGGATGAACCGAGCCAGGGCTTGGCACCGAAACTGGTAGGTGAGGTCTTTGCCACAGTGGAGAAGTTGAAAGCGGAGGTGGGTCTGACGATCTTGTTGGTGGAACAAAATGCCGAGGCAGCGCTGGATGCCGCGGATTATGTCTATATCATGCACGAAGGTCGGATCAAGGCGGAGGGGAAGACGGAGGAAATACGGCAATCCAAAGACATACGAGAAGCCTATTTGGGCGTATGATATGTTTTTGCCGTTTGGTGTGAGAAGGGAAGAATAGCGTATGCTCGTACAGGGCTGGATGACCAGGGAAGTGGCAACCGTAACCGAAGATATTTCCATCATGAAGGCCTCCATCCTCATGAAGGAGCGGCACATACATTCTCTTCCGGTGGTGGACGAAGCGGGAAAACTGATTGGCATCATCACGGATACGGATCTTAGAGACGCATCTCCATCCAAAGCGACGACGCTGGACGTATACGAGTTGAATTATCTGCTGTCGTCGATGAAAGTGCGGGATATTATGACCAAGGAGTTGGCGTTTGTACGTCCTGATGAGACAGTTGAGTTTGCCGCCATCCTGATGTTGGAAAACAAGGTTTCGTCACTGCCCGTGGTGAATGACCGGGAGGTCCTCATCGGCATCATCACGCAAACGGATATCTTTAAAGTGCTCCTCAATATTACCGGGGTCTACACGGGGGGAATTCAGTTTGCTTTCAGCCTAGAAGATCGGCCCGGCTCCATCAAAGAGGCAGCGGATGTCATTCGGTCTTACGGAGGCCGTATTGTGAGCATCCTTTCCACGTCAGCGGAAGAAACCGCCGAAGAGGGGCGGCGAAACGTTTATATCCGTTGTAGTATTGCGGAGGAAGAAAAGCTCAGAGATTTGGTCGGTGCCTTGGAAGACCAGTTTCTGGTTCTATATTCCTCCAGGGAGTCTATGGACGAGGTCGAAAAGCGACGGGTCCGCATTGCCGTGTAAGAATCTGTAAAGAACCTACATATCATTTTTAAATAACTGGCCCGGATCGGTAATCGATTCGGGTTTTTTTGTGTACTCTGTAGGGACGGTGCCTTCCTTGAAGCATTCAAAAATGGGGTTTTCCGATTCCGGAATGGCCAGCAGCCCCGTTTCCGCATCGATCTTGGCAAAGACCACGCCGTCCGGCACCGGAAAAGCGCGCACGGGTTTTCCTTCCAAGACGGCTTGCATAAAGGCCAACCATATGGGACTTGCCGCGCGAGACCCGGTTTCATTCACTCCGAGCGATTTCTCTTCGTCAAAGCCGACCCATACCCCGGAGACGTAGCCCGGGGTATATCCCATAAACCAAGCGTCATAGAGGTTGTTGGTGGTGCCGGTCTTGCCGGCGACCGGCCGGTTGAGCGCCTTGACTCGCCATCCGGTCCCCCGCTTTACCACATCTTGGAGTAGATGGGTGATGATGTAGGCGGTCGCTTTATCGATGGTTTTTTCGGTTTCCGGATAGTTTTCCTCTAAGACGTTACCATCCCGATCCAGGATTTTGGTTACAAAGCAGGGCGTAACCCGATATCCCTGGTTGGCAAAAACGGAATATGCACGAACCAGCTCCAAAAGGGAGACGCCGGAAGACCCCAAGGCGATGGATAGGTTTCGGCTCAGCTTGGACTCAATGCCCAGTTTCCTGGCGTAGTCGATCACGTAATCGATGCCGATGTCTTTCAGTATCTTGACGGTGACCACGTTCCTGGACCGTGTGAGGGCCGTTCGGAAGAGGGTCGGCCCGTGAAATGTTTCCTCGTAATTGCTCGGCTTCCATGTAAAATCCCGTTCCGTATCTTCGAACACGAGAGCGGAATCGATAATTACGGTTGCCGGGGTGTAGCCCTTGTCCAGAGCGGCTGCATAGATAATAGGCTTGAACGCCGATCCGGGTTGCCGTCTGGACTGCACCGCCCGATTGAATTGGCTTTGCCTGAAATCACGTCCGCCGATCATTGCCTTTACATATCCGGTTTCAGTTTCCATGGAAAGCAGCGCGCCCTGAACCTTCGGGGTTTGCTCGAGGGCGAGTTCCCAGACGCCGGAAGGCTCGGTTTGCGATTTAACCTGGACCTCAATCACGTCCCCCACCGTCAAAGCTTCACCGACATGGGTTACTTTCGGGGTCTGATAGGACGGGGTCTCGGGATCCGGCGGACTGGCCCAACTCATGTCCGCCACGCTCAGGTGTCCCAATGCGTCGCCGAGCCGCACGGTGGCCGTGCCGCCGTCGTCTTTGATCGCCACCACCACGCCTTTCGTGATCCGGCCCGCTTCCAGGGGTTCCTCGGCGAAGCGCTCCTCCATATGTTGCGAAAAGTCTTCGATATCCTCCGTTTTCAGATGATCGACGGGGCCCCGATATCCCTGTCGCTTGTCCAGAGCCTTTAATCCTTTATTCAGTTCCGCCTTGGCGACTTTTTGCGTTTCAATATTGACGGCCGTGTGGACTTTCAGGCCTTCCGTATACAGGACATCCTTGCCGTATTTATCTTGTACATACTGACGGACGAATTCCGTGTAGTAGGGCACATTTTCGATATACCAGTTGGGTCGGTGTTTAATCTCCAGCTTGACGTTAATCGCCTCCGTGGCCTGGAGGTTGGTGATGTAACCCTCGGCCATCATACGGTTCAATACGTATACTTGCCGCTGCTTGGCCCGTTCCGGATGGATAAAGGGAGAATAACGGCTGGGGGCTTGAGGCAGGCCCGCGAGAACCGCCGCCTCAGCCAGGTTGAGTTCGGACACCGATTTGCCGAAATAGTTTTCCGCCGCCGCCGCCACCCCGTAAGCACCGTGTCCCAGGTATATCTGGTTCAGGTACAAGAAAAGGATCTCTTTCTTGGAAAAGCTCGAGTCGATGCGATACGCCAATATGGCTTCGCGAATCTTTCTGGAATAACTCTTTTCCATGGACAGAAAGAAGGACTTGGCCACCTGTTGCGTGATCGTGCTTCCCCCCTGAACGATGCTGCCGGCTTCGATATTCTTTACGAATGCCCGGGCGATACCGAACAAATCAATCCCTTCGTGTTCATAAAAGCGGGCGTCTTCAGCGGCCACAAAGGCATCGATTAAGATTTTGGGAATTTTGGAAATAGGGACAACAATCCGGCGTTCCCGGTAAAATTCGGCGATCTTACGGTTGTCGTCCGAGTAGACGGTCGTGATTATCGGCGGACTGTAGTCCTTCAGGGTCGAAATTTTAGGCAGATCCCTCGTAAAGTAAAAGTAGGCGCCACCGCCGGCCACACCTGCCGCAACCGCAAGGAGACACAACGTGAGGTAAAGGATTTGTAAAAAGCGTTTGAAGATACTTCTCTTTTTAGCCTGCTTGGGCCGGTTTTTTTTATCTATTTCCGATTCAGCCATTCGTTAATGCCTTTCATATATATACGTAACGGGACGAAATACTGAGTCCGCATCGTTGCAGGGGTATATCAGCGGTCGACCAGGGGAAACCCCGGGGGGCCACAGGATTACCTTTCACTCATCTTGTACGGGTGTGGGTCGAGGGTCTTCCTGCAAGACATTCCGACCGATTTGATCAAATATTTCTAACCATTATGTGTAACAAAAATGTTACCAACAAGCAAGAAACTACGCGATAGGGGTATAGCGGCCGTGCAAAAAAAGGGTTCTGTTGGGACCATGGCGGGAGCCCATTTAAAAGCCTTGACAGGTAGGGTTGCTTCCGACTAATAAACGGGACCCATGATGACACTTGATTTTAAAAAATGTGGGGGACTCATACCGGCGATAGCCCAAGAATATGCGACGGGCGAGGTTCTGATGCTGGCATACATCAATGAAGAGGCCTGGCGGGAGACGCTGCGGACCGGGCAGGCTACCTATTGGAGTCGGAGTCGGCAGGAACTTTGGGTAAAGGGTAAGACGTCGGGTAATGTTCAGCAGGTCAAGGAGATCCGGGTCGACTGTGATGATGACACGGTCTTGTTTATGGTGGAGCAGGTTGGCGGTGCGGCTTGCCACAAGGGCTACCGGAGCTGTTTTTTTCGGCGGGTTACAGGGGATACCGTTGAAACCATCGGTGAAAGAGTCTTCGACCCCGAGGAGGTCTACAAGTAAAGTGAAGGAAAAACTCAAGCTGGGAATTCCAAAGGGCAGTCTGCAGGACGCCACGATTGCATTGTTTCGTAAATCCGGTTGGAAGATAAACGTCAACGGGAGAAGTTATTTTCCGGAGATCAATGATGAAAGTATCGAGTGTTCCATATGCCGGGCGCAAGAAATGTCGCGTTACGTGGAAAGGGGCACCCTGGATGCCGGTCTTACCGGTATCGACTGGATATATGAAAATGAGTCGGACGTGGAGGTGGTTGCCGACTTCGTTTATTCGAAAGTAAGTCAAAGGCCGGCCCGGTGGGTACTGGCCGTGCCTCACGATTCGGGGATAACCCAATTGGCGGATCTGGAAGGGAAGAAGATTGCCACCGAGATGGTGAACTTTACTCGAAAGTACTTTGAGGAAAGAAACATTCATGTGGAAGTTGAGTTTTCCTGGGGGGCTACAGAAGCGAAGGTGGTTTCGGGATTGGCCGACGCCATCGTCGAGGTGACGGAAACCGGTTCTACCATCAGGGCACACGGCCTCAAGATCATTCATGAATTGCTTCAAACAAACACCAAGTTGATTGCCAACCACACCGCGTGGGCGAATAAGGAAAAACGGGAAAAAATCGAACATGTGGCTCTCCTGTTTAAGGGGGCGTTGCAAGCAGAAAAGATGGTCGGGCTCAAGACAAACGTGCCCAAGGAAAAGCTGGAAAGAGTTGTTGATCTCCTTCCCAGTCTAAATGCGCCGACCGTGTCTCCCCTTTACCATTCGGATTGGTTCGCAGTGGAAATTGTAGTGGATGCCTCCGTGGTAAGAGATCTCATTCCCGAACTCATAAAAAACGGAGCGGAAGGAATCATCGAATACCCGCTAAACAAAGTAATATAATACCAGATTCTTGCCCTCCGACTCGTGCAAAATGCAGGTAATAGGCTTCAACGAGGCAAGCTTTTGATAATAACATCCTATCTGTCGTGATGATCTATGGTCTCGGAACGAACGCAGGAAATTAAGCCCTTTATCGTTATGGACGTGCTGGAGAAGGCTCACAGCATGGCGCGTGCGGGCATCGATGTGGTCCATCTGGAGGTGGGGGAGCCGGACTTTGATACGCCCGCCTGTGTCAAGGCTGCTGCCATACAGGCCCTTGAGGCGGGTCACACCCATTATACCCACAGCCTGGGATTAATCGAACTTCGCGAGGCCATATGTCGGCACTATAAAGCGCGTTACAATGTCTCCTTCGAGCCCGATCAGGTGGTGGTTACCTCGGGAACCTCTCCGGCCATGTTCATGTTGTTCGCCGCCCTTCTTGAACAGGGGGACAAGGTGATTATCTCGGATCCCCATTACGCCTGCTATCCGAACTTTATAAAATTTGTCGGCGGGGAAGCGGTCACCATCCCCGTCTACGAAGATGACGGTTTTCAGTATAGACCGGAAGCGATCAAGGAAAAATTGGATAAGAGGACCCGTGCGGTGTTTATCAACTCTCCGTCCAACCCGACGGGGACGTTGCTTTCCGATGACCGAATGCGGGCCATCGCCGACTTATCGCCCTATATTATCTCCGATGAAATCTATCATGGATTGGTCTATGAAGGACGGGAACATTCCATTTTGGAATACACGGATCGGGCCTTTGTCCTCAACGGCTTTTCCAAGGCCTATGCCATGACCGGCTGGCGTCTCGGTTACATGATTACGCCGAAACCTTTTGTGCGAGCCATTCAAAAGGTCCAACAGAACTTTTTTATTTCAGCCAATGCGATAACCCAATGGGCGGGCATTGCCGCGCTGGAACAAGCGGGCGATGACGTTGCCCATATGCGTAGCATTTATGACGAACGTCGCCGATTTATGATCAAACGACTCAGGGAGATCGGCTTCGGGATTCAGGTGGCTCCCACCGGTGCGTTTTACGTGTTGGCCAATGCAAAGCGGTTTTCGGGGGATTCGTACAAACTGGCCTTTGACATCCTCGAAAAGGCCCGGGTGGGCGTGACACCGGGCATCGATTTCGGTGCCAACGCGGAAGGCTATATCCGCTTTTCCTATGCCAATGCGCTCGACAATATTGCCGAAGGTATGGATCGACTGGAAAAGTATGTGCGCGAGCCCTAAGTAGTGAAACCCCATGAAGATCAAGTCTGCGGTGTTTGTTACCAGTGCCACCAAGCCTTCTCAATATCCCCCCGATAATCGACCGGAAATTGCATTCGCAGGCCGTTCCAACGTAGGCAAGTCCTCTTTGATCAATAAGATCTTGGGCGTCAAAAAGCTGGTAAAGACCAGTAGTACGCCGGGCAGGACCCAGTTAATCAACTTCTTTTGCATAAACGACAGGGTCTATTTCGTGGACTTGCCGGGATACGGGTATGCCAAAGTACCCGTTGAGGTTCGGAAGAAGTGGGGGCCGATGGTCGAGACGTATGTGAAGAATCGTCCCGGCCTGAATGCCGTGGTTGTGATTTTAGATGTCCGGCGGATACCCAGCGAATTAGACATGGACCTGATGGATTGGTTGACCTATTACCATATACCCCAGATCTTGGTCTTGACAAAGGCGGACAAGCTCAAGCGGGGCAAGCGGATGGAACAAACCCGACGCATTGCTCAAGCGCTGGATCTGGATCTCCAGTCGATGATCCTGTTTTCCGCCACGACGGGCATGGGCGTGACTGAACTCTGGGGCGTCTTGGATGAATATCTGTAAAAGATATCGGTAACAGATATGTGTAGCAGGGGGCCCGAAACGGGAACCGGGTCTGTTACGGCTTGCTATACACCTACCGGTTTGTCTTCTCTATCCATTTCAGCAGCGTGTTTCCGGGGACTGAATCGGTGAGTTGTTTACCGTTTAACAGTGCGGCAGTCTCGAGATCGGTTTTCTTAACACCCTGAGAAGTCAGCGCCTGTCTTAAGGTCGTTTGGCTCTCGGTTCGGAAAACGCGGACCCGGTCCGGTCTGACATTCAGCTTTTCCGGATCGGAAAGGGGGGCAAAGCCGGTCATTGTTTTCTCGAAGGTCGACTGGTAACGAGCGAATACCTCGGGCGGGCAAAAGCCTACGAACCGGTAAATCTTTTCGTCATAAGCGATGAACGTAGACATGGTACGAAGCTTCCGTTGATTGCTGACGATGTCGGCAATCAGCATTGTGGCGGGCAGTGAGTTCAGTGACATCGTTTCCGACCGTAGGACCTGGGCCTCTGTTTCAGTGGCGAATCTCTGGGCGGCACTTTCGGGCGAGGGCTCTGCGTCGATGGAAAAGACGATGGCGGCGCTTTTATTCGGATTTACTATTTGAACTCGGGCCGGGATGTTGGTCAGCTGCCAACCGCCGGGTGACGGAAAATAGAATCGCAACTGAGGATGGTAAAACAGATCTGCTTCCACGTATCCCTGCCTGGGATCTTCCCCGAAAACCAGACCGTCCAACTCCTCGAGATAAGCACTTGTCTTTACTTCCAGGTCCTGCTGACGGGAGCCGTAGAGGCGGGCTTGTTTTAAAGCCAAGGCGCGCACCGTGGATACCCGCTGTTCCGGTGCAGGGTGTGTGGAAAACCAATCCGGCAGGGTCCCGACATCGGATGAGGGATCAAGCCGCTCCAGGGTGTGAAAGAAATTAGCCAATTCCGAAGCGTCATAGCCGGCTCGGGTCGCATACTCCACCCCCAACCGGTCTGCTTGTCGTTCATTGTCACGACTGAATTTCAAGAACAGCATTTGGACACCGGCCTGCGCCACGCCCGACAAGGCGGCAACCTCTTCAGAGAGTATCGTTCCCAGGCCCAACCCGATTTGGGCGAATGTCGCCCGGGTATACTGTTGAGCTGAATGACGAGCGGCGACATGGCCGATTTCATGGCCGATCACGCCGGCGACTTCGGCTTCATTGTTTAAATAGGCCAAGATGCCACGGGTCAAATAGATGTAGCCCCCGGGGACCGCAAAGGCGTTGACTACCGGGGTGTCAAGTACTTTGAACTCAAAAGGCAAATGGGAGCGATGGGAAACCTGGGCCACCCTTTGGCCGAGTCTTTGGATATATGCGTTCAAGGAGGGCGATTCGTAAAACCCGTACGTCTTTTCGATCTGGGCATCCGTTTGCCGCCCCATTCGAATCTCGCTCGATTCACTCAACAGCATGAGTTCCTGTTGGCCCGTAACGGGATTGGTGGCGCAAGCGGGCAGAAAGAGGACCCCGAGAAGGGGAACGAGCCACAAAGCCTGCCTTGCGAAATTTTTCATGTCTATCCCCTCCGGACGGATAAAATAGATTGTTGGATTATAATTGACATATTTTTTCACAACTGTTAAGTATTTTCGTTTGAAAAAAAGAGAAGCTTGGGGCCGTTAGCTCAACTAGGCAGAGCAGGTGACTCTTAATCACAAGGTTATAGGTTCGATTCCTATACGGCCCACCAGTAAAAACAAGGAGTTACAGAGAGGCGGAAGAATCGGAATGCGGAAAATGTGACATTTTGTGACAGTGAACGTTTTTTGATTGCTTCAACGGCGGTTAGACCGAACAACGGGTTGACCGCTTTTTATTTGGTGCGCCCGACGTAAATGCGCCTATCCCACGGTCATTCGATTATGCTTGTGACCCAATTATTTTTGCGGTTATCTACAAAGCCCAAGTCCGGAATTTGGTCGGCCAATGAGAATCGATCCGCCAGTCGGCCAAAACTCGCCGTAAAGGCCGCGTAAGGACGGCCTTTGGATGGTTTGATAAAGATTAGTCCATGGATGCAGGCAGTTTTGGGGGTCTAACTTAACCGAGTTACGGCCGCCCAAACGCGGCCTAAACGGCTCAGACAGTTGCCCTACTGGCGGATCGATCCCCATTGGCCTTCTTGTGGCAAGCACTTGGGTATTGTGGATAACCGCAATTATTTTTGGCGTGAGCCCTTAATGAACCTTATGGTCAAAGGGTACCGGTACGGCTCACCATCGTTCGCCTTCACCGTGGCAATAATGACGAAAACCAGCCCTGTTAGAAATATGAGAGGAAGTAGAAGAAACCCGATCAGGGCAAAGCATAAGAAGAAGGCGATGATGGCGTATAGGGTCAAAGAAATCTGAAAATTCAATGACTCCTTTCCATGCGCGTCCACAATAGCGAATTCGTCTCTTTTAATAAGCCAAACAACCAATGGTCCGATCACGTTGCCAAAAGGAACGCCAACGCAGGCGGACAGCGCAGCTAAGTGGCAGAACATGGCCCATGTTCTGCCTTGTTTATCGCTCCGGTGATTGGTTGGTTCTATTTCGGGATTCGATGTTTCCGAAGCCGGAGGTTGGCTATGTGACGCCGTCGCTCGAATTAGAATCGGTCCTAGTAGAAGAATCAAGCCTCCCAAAATAACGGGTATAAGACCCAGTACGCCCAGGATGACAGGACCAAGCCACAGGGATACGAAAGAATCAAACCGTGTCTTTCCGGGATCCTGGGGATCATATAAGATCGCGATGGTATCACCGATCTCATGGGAAGGTGGATAGCTTCCTGATTTCGAAAAAACTCTGTGTGTTTGGCCTTGCCTGTCCGAAAACGTAAACACGGGATAATAGAGCGTCCCGTTCTCAGACGTACGTTCATCCATATCCACTACGACCGCTTCCGTTTTTACGGCCTTTTCAAGGAATGCATCAGTCTTCTGATACCAGTAACCCGCTATCCCCAGTGGAAGGAGTGAACACAGAATGACCAACAGGGCGATTAACTTAACAGCCTTCATCCCTTGTGAGCCTTTCGGGAACCGCTTGACGGAATTGTAGGCCCGAGTGAAGCGGAGTTCCTTTCCGCACCGGACGAAAAACGTTGTACTGGGTCCGAAACTTGAGTTGTTATTTGTGTAATAAAACAGGGGCCGTCGTTTCGTAGACGGGCATCAGTACCTCAAACAGCTTGGCGATATCCTCGGCAATTTCGGTACCACGGGTGATGACGTCTTCTTTCTTGACGGTTGTGAAAATCTGCAACTCTGCCTGGGCACTCTTGGTCAACTCATCGAGGAAGTTCGTGAGGGATTCGATTTCTTTTTCCTCACCCGCATCATTTTTGAACAGCCACTTGTTTCCGTTCGAGAGTACCGCGCCGACAAAAGACTGCTCGCCGTTCATCCCCTGAATTGACAAGTTGTGTTTGGATATAACATTGTTCAGCCAAGCGTCGTTCTCGGTGTCTGTTAACCATGTCGTGAAAGGATTTCTTCCGTCTTCGACTTCTTTTTCCTGACTGGGTAGTGCCACGGTAAGGCCGAAATAGAGGTGGCTGTCATCGAGTCGGGCGAAAAACTCGGGGTGGAGTTGGCTGGTGTTGTGATGCCTGTGGTTAAGATCAGCCCAGTGAATCGCAGAAAGCCCGAATATCGGCCAGGAGGCGATATCGAACTTGTCGGACTTCAAACGAACGGCTACTGCCCCACCCAGGCTGTTATAATGACGCCAAGTCGCGCCGGAGACGTCTTTTGAAAAATCGTCGTCCTTTAGACCGGCAAACTGGATGGCAGATTTCAGCGCTTGCGGGTGCTTGTTCCGTCCGGTTTTCTTCGTCCTTATTGAGGCGAGTTCATGGTTCATGCTTTCAATGATCCGCCTTTGCAAATCCGCCGTCGTTGTGACCTCCTCACCATTTTCCCAACGGATGGCCATGACATCTTTATCGAGGGCAATAACTTCATAAACTCCCTTCCGGTTTTCGTATTCTTGGCCGATCTTGAATTCTATATCCGTCATCGATACAAGCCTCCTCTCTCTCCACCCAATAACGAAACCCAACGCACGACCTGGGCGTTGGGTTCTTTGCCCAGCCGTTGGGATTCCCGGGCGAGTTTAGTGGTTTGTGGCCCTTAGGGCCTTTTGGGCGACACCATGGTCGAAACCGGGTAATACACGCCGTTCCATGTTGGGTCCGACGATTCTTTCGATCGCGCGAACCACCACCTTGTCGTCTCTGGTGATGAAAGACAGGGCCTCGCCTTTTCGCTTGGCGCGGCCGGTTCTCCCGATACGATGGATATAGGCGTCGGCACTGGCGGGAATATCGTAATTGATGACATGAGATACCCTGGAAACATCGATTCCCCGCGCTGCGATGTCCGTTGCTACCAGAATCTGGAACTTGCCCGAACGAAAGCCGGTCAAAGCCGCCTGTCGCCGTCTCTGAGAAAGGTTTCCTTGGAGAGAGGTAGAACGGAATCCTTCCTTTGCAAGTTTTTCTCCGAGACGCTTGGCACGATGTTTGGTTCTCGTAAAGATAAGGACCGACTTGATTTGTGTTTCCCGCAAAAGCCTCAACAATACAGGGGTCTTCTCACGCTGGTTTACCGGATAGAGGGCGTGACTGACAGTATCCGCCGGCGCGGGATTTCCCACCTGAATGGCAACCGGTCGGTGTAGAGCTTCGCGGGCGAGCCGTCTGATCTCAGCCGGCATGGTTGCGGAAAAGAGCAAAGTCTGTCGTTTGCGGGGCAGTCTTTTCAATATCTTGCGAATGTCCGGCAAGAATCCCATATCCAACATTTGATCCGCTTCGTCGAGAACCAATGCGTCAACGGAAGAAAGGTTGACGTGCCCGCGGTTCATGTGGTCGAGCAGCCGACCGGGGCAGGCCACAATGAACTCCGCGCCCCCTTTCAACTTCCGTGTTTGTGGATCAAGGCCGACGCCGCCGTAAATACTGGCGGTACGAAGGGGAGTTTGACGCCCCAGAGTGCTGATCTCTTGGTTAATCTGTTCCGCTAACTCACGGGTGGGGGCCATAATCAGGACTTGGATGCGTCCCCGTTTCTTGCCGATGGATCGATTTAACAGAGGTAAGGCGTAGGCTGCCGTTTTGCCGGTGCCGGTTTGTGCGGTCCCCACGACGTCCAACCCTTTCATAATCGAAGGGATGGCTTTCAATTGGATGGGGGTGGGTTCTACAAATCGTGCTGCCTTGATTCCGGCGGCAACACTGGGATGAAAATGAAATGTGCTAAAATTCAAAAATACCTTCTTTCCGTGTTCCATAAAAAAAGCCCTGGAGCTATTCCAGGGCTATGAATATAATTTTTCAACCAGGAACACTGCTTAGTGTCTAAATCCTACATGGGGGATTTTCCCCTGTCAAGCTTTTCTGTACGCCAAGTTTTTCCTAAGATAAAAGATTTTCGATAACTTTGCATAACTCATCGGGA
>CAZHHS010000027.1:0-14840 GCA_964532395.1 uncultured Desulfobacterales bacterium
GCAGGAAGGTGCTGGAAGGAATTTCGTTGAACGAGGGCCTACACGGATAGCGTCCGCCTTCCTTTCGGGAACCGCTTGACGGAATTGTAGGCCCGAGTGAAGCGGAGTTCCTTCCCGCACCGGGCGAAAAGCGTTGTACTGGGTGCGAAACTTGAGTCTCCTTAATTCTGCCCTGATGTTGAACCTTAAAAAAATTGCTTGCACCTATAAAATCATAATGCCGTTTATATAAAAGACAAGGCAATGGGTATGCCAAAAAAGGAGAGGTGGGTAACCCTTTAAAATGGTTGTAAAAAACAAACACCCAGCATTTCTTGAGCGCCGGTGTGTCTTTGCCTTTACGCCAAGTGGCTACATATTATCCAAATCTTTTTGCCATAAATATGCAGCTGGATAAATTGTATCCAGCTGGGGGAGTCATTCTACAACGTTTTCACCACCTCGACCATTGCCCGTGTCAACAAATTCAAGTCATCATCGGCAATCACGAAGGGTGGCATCACATAGACAAGTCTCCCAAACGGCCGTATCCAAACGCCTTTTTCAACAAACCGTTCTTGTACCGTGGCCATATCCACCGGCGCCACCGTTTCTACGACGCCGATGGCGCCCAGGGTCCGAACCTCCTTTACGTGGGGTAGCGGCTCAAGTGGGGACAAAGCGGCCTGCAGTTTGTTTTGGATGGCGTGTACGCGCGCTTGCCATGGCGAAGAGAGCAGTAGTCTGATACTCGCCACGGCCACGGCGCAGGCCAACGGGTTTGCCATATACGTCGGGCCGTGCATGAATACCCCGGGATCTCCTGAAGAAATCCCGTCACTGATTTTTTTCGTGGTCAATGTGGCGGCAAGCGTCATGTAGCCCCCCGTGAGTGCTTTGCCGATGCACATGATGTCGGGTGAAATCCCGGCATGTTCGCAGGCGAACAAAACCCCCGTTCTACCAAAGCCGGTGGCAATTTCGTCGTGGATCAACAAGACATCGTATTGGTCGCAAAGTTTTCTGGCCTCTCTCAAATACTGCGGCGAATAAAACCGCATGCCGCCGGCCCCCTGAGCAATCGGCTCGAGAATCAGTGCGGCGATGGTATCGTGGTGGGTCCGAATGAGCATCTCCAGGCTTCCTATGTCCTTCGGGTCCCATGTGTCGCCGAATTTTGTTCGCGGGCTTTGTGCGAAATAGTGACTCGGCAGCACGCCGGTAAACAGGTGGTGCATGCCGGTTACGGGATCACACACGGCCATGGCGCCGGCGGTATCACCGTGATAACCGGATCGTATGGTCAGGAGCTTTTCTTTTTTCGGTTTCCCCAGGGCGTGCCAATACTGGATGGCCATCTTGATCGCCACTTCCACCGCCACGGATCCGGAATCGCAAAAAAAGACCTTTTGAAGCGGCTCGGGGGAAAGGTCCGTGAGGAGAGAAGCCAATTCAACGGCCGGTTTATGGGTGAGGCCGCCGAACATGACATGGGACATTCGACGGATTTGTCTGGCGGCCGCATCGTTTAACACCGGATGGTTATATCCATGAATAGCGGCCCACCAGGAAGACATCCCGTCTACAAGTTCCCGGCCGTCGGTAAGCTTGATGCGAACCCCGCTGGCGGAATCCACCGGATAGACGGGCAGGGGGTGGGTCATGGAGGTATAGGGATGCCAAATACGGTTTTTATCTATGGCCAACAGGTCTTGTTCTTCAATTGATTCCATTTTTTACTCCGCCATGGGTCAACGCCCGTTTTATCACTCGATATTGGCTATCCGCCGGGGCCCTAAAATCTCCGATCATCCCGATTACGCCGGCCGGGGAGATTCCGGAAAAGGTTTCAATGGCTTCTATATTTTCTCGGACCAGATCTTCAGGTGTCTCTTCAGGACCCTCGTCCACCATTACGACGCTTTTTGGAAAGATGTCCCGTTGTGCCAAGGCTTCGAGAGATAAGAGGGTATGGTTGATGGTACCCAGCCCCGCTCGAGCGACAAGGATCACTTCGGCCGTCACTGCCCGGACAACCGCCACCAGTAGGTGGTCGGCGGTTACAGGTACCAATATGCCGCCCGCCCCCTCGATGATGAGATGTGTGGTTGTGTTATCGTGCATTAGCTGATCGAGTTGCTGGAAGACCCGGTGGAGATCGATCTGCTTTCCTTCGTCCCGTGCTGCAAAATAGGGGGCTTTGGGATGCCGTAAGCAGTATACGGCGGAGACCCTGTCTGCTTGCCACGGGAAATCGCGTAGATGCGTCCGAATAAAGCGCGCGTCCGACCCGGGGTCATCGATATCCGCGCATCCCGTCTGGAAGGGCTTCACATAGGATGGCGTAAAACCGTTTCGACACAGGAACTGCATACACAGCAGGGACACCACCGTTTTACCCACACCGGTATCCGTGCCCACTATGAAAAAAGATTTCGATGTCATGACATGTGTTTGATCTCTTTTAAGGTGTCCACAAACGTTGTGACATCCTTTTCATCATGAAGTGCGCTCATGCCGATGCGCAAAATGGCCCGTCCCAGGGGCACAGTTGGATATCTGGCGGAGAATACGAAACATCCCTTCTCAAGTAGGGTTTTAGAGATATCGGCGGCCGTTTCTTCGTCTCCGATTTCAAGGCGAATAATGTGGGCGTCGCCCCCGACGTTGAACCCGCTTTGTGTCAGCTTTTCTTTCATGATGCCGCTTATATCGTCCAGGGCGTTTCGTGCCCCGTCACTTTCTTCTATAAATTCGAGCAGATCTATTGCGGAAGCCGCATGGGCCGGTGGCAAGGTGGTTGAATAGATGAGCGCCGGTGCGAAATTCATGAGATAGTCTTTCATTTTTCGGGGTAATAAAATAAACGCACCAAACAGCCCCAGGGCTTTGCCGAAGGTCCCGACCGCCACGTCGGCCACACGTCCGGCGATACCCCGTCCGCCTTTTCCCAGGGCCCCGAATGCATGGGCCTCGTCGACGACGGCGAGAAATCCCCAGGCTTTCTTTAACTTTTCCAAGGCGGATACGTTAAGCAGGTCGCCGTCCATACTGAACAGAGATTCAGTGAGGACCGCCGTTTTTTCGGTCTTCTTGCTTACAAGCCGCCTTTCCAGGTGAGATATGGCATTATGGTTATATCCAAACCGAGTGGCCGAACTCAGGCGAAGTCCGGTTACCGCACTGGCGTGGATGTGTTTGTCGTATAGGACGGTATCTCCCTTTTCAAAGAGTGTCGAGATGAGCGCCATGTTGGCCTGATAACCGCTGGGGAAGAAGAGTGCCGCTTCATAGCCGAAATACCGGGCATAAGCCTCTTCGGCCCGGTTGATTACGTCATGGTTGCCGCAAACCAGCCGGGAAGAGGAGGCGGAGCTTCCATAGTATTGAAAATGTCTTGCCACCCGTTTGGCCAGGCGTTCGGATGTGCCCAGGCCCAAATAGTCGTTGGCCGAGAAATTCAGGACCGTCCTGCCTTCGATCTGCAGATATTTGCCCGTTCTTGACTCGACTCGGTTCGGATCCCGGTACAAACCTTGTCGCCGCTTCAGGGAGAGCTTTTTGTCAAATCTTTCGTCAAACATGCAAACATCCTTTGATAGTGCTTTGCCAGGCGTTCCCGTCTAAAACGCGCATCATAGTCCAAGGTGCCAAAGACCAGTCGTCCTTTCAGGCAATCCCGGTTTCTGCGGGTCGCCCGCAAGGTATAAGAAAAAGCCCGTTTGCTCTCAGCTGTGAGTGATCCGTACAGTCGATAGGATCCGTGTAAGGCAGATGTGTCCAAAATTTCCAGGTGAGGGATGAGCAGTAAGAAGCAGTGCTTTTTGAATGCCGTGATAAACCGCACGTGGAGGGCACCCAACTGAGCCAGGGATTCGATCACCATGGCCACGGGACAGCCTTCCAAAGTCTTGATGCCCTCAATGTGTCGACTATCCACCGCTGAGATGCGATCAATCATTTCGAAGTCGTCGCGTTTTGTCCGGATATTTAAATTGATATTTAAATTCATACGGGTTCGGGTGAGGCCGGGCGGTTCGGGGCCTTTTCTGGGTGGTGCAGGACCAGCGCACTGTTTTGTCCCCCAAAGCCGAAGTTCTGGACTACCACCCATCGGGGCACCCAGCGGGGAGATCGGGCGGTCGGCTTTCGGACGAAATGAACGCCTTCGTGGCATGGTTGTGACAGGTTGCGAATTTCCGGGATGTGGCCTGCCTTCAGACAGGCCAGCAGGATGGCCAGTTCAACGGCCCCGCAGGCCGCGGCGGTGTGGCCGATCCAGGATTTCAAAGCAATGACCGGCGGATGATGTTCGGCATACAACCGATGAATGAGCTCCGCCTCCATATCGTCGTTTAGCGGCGTGCCCGTCCCGTGTGCCGAGATCAGGTCGATTCTGTCCGGAGCCAGTTCCGCCTCATCCAGTGCGGACAACACGGCCTTTTCCGGCCATCGACCCTCCGGGGCGGGGGCGGTCATGCTGTGACCGTCCAGGCTGCTTCCGTAACCGCATATTTCCGCCAGGGCGGGGACACCGCGCCTTTCGGCATGGTCACCAGCCTCCAGGAGAACAAACGCCCCGCCCTCTCCGGGAACAAACCCGGTTCTTGCTTGGTCAAAAGGGGCGTATTCTCGCTTTGGATCGCCCGGGGAGCGAAACAGTGCCTGGGCTTTTTTATAGGCCAGGATGCCGCCGGGACTCAGCCGGGAATCGCCGCCCCCGGCGAGGGCGACGTCCAGATAGCCAAGGCGAATCCTGCGAAATGCTTCACCGACGGCCTGAAGCGAAGCGGTGCAGGCGGTGCCCAACGTCAGGCTTTCCCCGTGAATGCCCGCCAGAGAAGAGATAACGGACGTAGCCGTGTTGGGGAGAAAGCGAAGAATCCATAAGGCTTTGAGTTGTTCGGCCTTTAAATGACCAGCCTGAATTTCCGGACACTCACCGCTCAGATCCAGGTTCGGACCGGCACCGACAAAAAGCCCCATTCGGGATATCGTTTCTGTGTCGAGTCGGCTCTCTGCCATGGCCCGTAGCGCAGCGGCGACTGAAAAACCGGCACCGCGGTTTAGGTACCGGAGGTTCTTGAATCGGCCGGTGAAATCCCTGGCCTCAAACCCCTTTATCGGGCAGGTGGCAACATCCGGGTCCATGGGTGGCTCCATGGGCGACCGTTCAAAGGCGACGTGATCCTGCTTTAGGCGGGACACGATGGTATCCGGTTCGAAGCCCAGAGAAGAGACTATCCCTATGGAAGTGATGACTACTCGTCGTGGCATTGATACCTGAATCTTACATGGAAATTGATAATGTTTCTCCAAATACAGATTTTAGGCATGTTTATACAGATTCTTGCCGATATTCATTTTACCCAAATGGTATAGGCATATAATGTGATGTCGTTTTCTAGCTTATCATTTTCCATGCAAAATTCAGGTGATAGGTCACATAGCTGACCAGGTCTTTAACTTTCAAAACCGGTCCTTGATCCAAATCCTTGAGAATTTCCGCTATCCGGTCCGCGTCCAGGAAGGGATATTTTTCCGCAAGCAACGCCGTTTTGTCGGTTGTTTCCCCGGCGGTTTCCAGGTGGAGGCGAAGGTCCAGGAGAAAAATCTCCTCATCGTCGACCTCAATCTGAAAGGCCCCACTCAGGGCAACGGCAAGTTCCAGAAAATCAATCGATTCTACGCCCAGATCTCGGATGAGATAGGTCTCCTCGGTGATGGTTTCGCGATCCACATCAAGGATTTCTGATAAATAGCTTTTAATCGTGTTACGTATGTCCATTCATGCACTCACTTTGCAGCGCCCCGTCCTTTATCCAGTGTTACTGCGGTCGCATTGAACCCTGCCGCACTTTCAGAGAGATAAAACAAGATGGTTTGCGCTACCTCCTTTGTTGTCAGCGGTGTCGCTAAAGATTTCCGGGAAGGTGTCTCGGGCCGAGTATTGCCGACTTTATCCAGATAGGCCTTGCCCCGTCCCGCATCGACGTAACCGAGGCGCAGACTGACCGTTGTGATATCGTAACGGGCAAGCTCCAGACCCAGGTTTCGATACAGGGCTTCAGAGGCCAGTTTTGAGGCCGCGTAAAAGCCTTGACCGGGATTGGCTCTTTCTGCGGCCGCCGAGGAGACATAGACCAGGCGACCGAACTTGTTCTTGAGAAACATTCGGGCGGCTTGCCTCAAGGCCTGCGCACGGGCGGAAACATTTTCTGCAAAATATCGCGCCATCCTTTCCGGGTTACTCGCGCCCACCAGAGACTCAAAATGGCCGTGGGCGAAGTCGACCCAGTAATCGACATGGTTGCCCATATTTGAGACGGCGGCGTCGACGGATTCCGATTCGTTCAGGTCGAGGTAAACGGTTTCATATGTGTCCGTATCTTTTCCCAGATGCGTGTGGATCCGATCCAGGCCCCTTTTGTTTCTGAAAGTGAGGCGGGGGTAGAGCCCGCTTTCCATCATGCAGTCGGCCAGGCATAGCGCCAGGTCACAGGTGCCCCCTAAAAGCAGGGCCGCATGTCCGGCAAATCGAAGTCTCACGGGAGGAGCCTCCCGGTCACCGACCGCACACCTTGGGCGTGAAGGGTGCAATCCAGGACGGTCCCACAATCTCGCGATTCGATGCGAAAACGGGTTTTCCCGGGCGGCACGAACCGGGCGAATCGAAACCCTTCGATCCGGCAGGCTCCCTTTATCCACCCCTGAGTGGCCGCAGTCTCCAGGAAGGCATGGACGATGAGGCTGCCGGGCACCGTCGGACATCCCGGAAAGTGGTCCTCGTAGATGGCATCTTCCGGGTCAAAATAGAAAGTCCCCGCCAGCGTTCGGGATGGGTTTGAGGTATCTGCAGGATTAATCACGACAACGCTCCATGTCTCGGATCATGGCCATGTCCGCCTCGATGTTCCGGCCTTGGGTGGTCAGATAGTTGCCGATCATGAGCCCGTTGGCACCGGCGAAAAAGACCCAGGACTGATAATCTTTCAAGGTAATCTCTCGGCCGCCGCAGATGGTAATATCCGTTTTGGGGTTGATGAGTCTGACCAAGGCGATAGATTTCAGGGCTTCCCAGGGCCGAAGCGGTTTTCGGTGGGCCAGTTTCGTTCCGGGTATCGGATTGAGAAAGTTGATGGGTATGCAATCGACGTCGAGCTCTCTTAGGGTAAAGGCCAGTTCCAGCCGTTGCGCCCAGCTTTCTCCCAGGCCGAGTATCCCGCCGCTGCAGACCCGTAACCCCGTAGATTTGGCCACGCGAAGGGTTTCTATGTCTTCGGCATACGCGTGTGTGGTACAGATCTGCCCGAAGAAGCTTTCCGCCGTCTCCAGGTTGTGGTGATAGGTCGTTATGCCGCTTTTTTTGAGTTTCCGGGCCATCGATGGCGTAAGCGTTCCCAGCGATGTGCATACCGGGAGCTCGGTCCGTTTTCGAATGGCCGAAGTGGTGTCTGCAATACGGTCCAGCTCCGAGTTTCGCAAGCGCAGGCCGCTGGTGACCAGGGAGTATCGGGAGGCACCGGCGCGCCGCATCGATTCGGCGTCCGCAACCATGGCGTCGGTTTCCAGCAAAGGGTGGGGCGTGATGCCGGTCTGGTGATATGCGGATTGGGCACAAAAGGCACAATCCTGCGAACAAGATCCCGACTTGGCGTTGATAATGGCGCACGTAAAGATGTCGTTTTTCTTGAATCGCTGGGTGACTTTGTGGGCGGCAAAAAAAAGATCGATGAGATCGCTGTTTTCGGCGTGGGCGATCTGGTCGGCCGCCTCATAGGAAAGCCCTTCCGCGTCTCCGTTGACAAGCGCCTCAGTTATGGTAGCTATATCGGTTATGGTAGTTATAGTGGAATTTCGCATGGTTCTTTTTCGATATCCAAAGAATCCGGCGGCGCCTTTGATCCGCCTTGTGATCGGCGCACTCGTGGCAGAATGCCTCCAAGCAGACGTTTTGTCAACCCAAAAAGTCTTTTAGGTTTACAATAAGGCGGAAGCGTTAATGTGTTAGGTATGTCATGGATACGACGGATCGCCTGTTGGGCTATTTGAAACATGCAGAAGGCCGGTTTGTTTCCGGCCAGGTCTTGAGTGGCGCTTTGGGGATGAGCCGGGCGGCGGTGAGCAAGCATGTTCGGAAACTGAGGGCAGAAGGGTATGGGATCGAATCGGCGACGAAAAAGGGATATCGACTCACCGCAATTACCCCGCGGTTGGTTCCCCGGGAAATCGAAGCGGCGCTGGAGACAAAGGTATTCGGACGTCCGGAAATCGTCCATTTTGACCGGACGGACTCCACGAATTGGCGGGCAAAAGGGCTGGCGGTTCAAGATGGCGCCGAAGGAACGCTCGTCGTTGCCGAAGAACAACTGGCAGGAAGGGGGAGAAAGCAAAGGAGCTGGTTTTCCCCTGCAGGAATGGGTATTTACGCCTCTTTGATTTTGCGCCCTGCCATTTCTCCCAGCGGTGCTCCCCGGATGACGCTGATGACGGCGGTGGCGGCAGCCGAAGCGCTGATCCGGGCCACCGACCTACCGGTCAGAATCAAATGGCCCAATGATCTGCTGGTCGGGGATAAGAAAATCGGGGGCATTCTGACCGAAATTTCCACGGAAATGGATGCCATCGAATATGTCATCATCGGGTTGGGTATCAATGTCAATACTCCCCGAGAGTCTTTCCCTCCGGAACTTTTGCCCATCGCTACATCGGTCCGGATCGAGTCGGGCCGGGATTTTTCCAGGAGCGATATTCTGGCTCAATACCTGGCCCGCCTGGAACAGGAGTACGAAATGATCAACGCGGGAAGGTTCGATCGCATTATTTCCCGTTGGAAAGCGCTTTCCCATATGGTCGGTCAACGGCTGATAGTGGAAGAGCTTGACGAGAGATATGCGGGCCGGGTCGAAGACGTCGAGGACACCGGGGTGTTACTGGTCAGGGATGACACCGGCCGGTTGCACCGGGTTTACTCGGCGGATATCACGCTGGTGGGGGGTGCACATCTCACCGCAAAGGCGGAAGAAATTAGCCGCAGACACACGCAGACGGACGCAGACGATAGCGCCGACAAGCCTGTCGGCACTAAGGGTGCCGTGCCCTTCGGGCAAAAGGGCAAGTACTCGCCCAAAAAATAGTGATATAAGCCGCAGATCCGGATATCAAACATTACGATTGTCCGTCACCTCAGTGAGTGTCTCCGTTTCCGCGTCAATCTCTGAGCGGAATGTGCGGATTCGCTCCAGAATCTGGTCGAGTTCATCTTCCCAGACTTTCAACAGCCCTGTTTTCAGCCCGCCTACCATCTTTCGTGCCCGTCTTTCCAAACGATTTTGATATGCCCGATAGAATCGAAACCCCAAAAAGAGGTTGAGGAGCACGAAACTGCCTAAAGCCGCCAGCCCTTTGGCACCAAACAAAGACGTAATAATGGTGAGGATCAATCGAATTGCGCTCGATATGCCGGGGGCGTCCAGAAAGGCCGTCCACGACGGGCGGCCGCCGACAGCAAAGAGAAAAAAGCCAAAAAGAAGTAGGTAAGTGAGACTCTGGACAAGCTTGAAGCCACGACAGGACCTTGGCGCGTGCCGGCCGATCAGGACGGTAACATGATCGGATAGCCGTGTCTTCAGCCCCGCCATTTGCCGTTTCGTGTCGATGAAATCGTTAATCTCTGTGCGGAGAGTGTCGGGCAGCCTATGGCGAAGCATGAGATGGTGGATACGATCCAGAATCAGTCTCTGGTGGTCCTGGAATAGGTCCATTACCGAATCGGGAGGCTGGAATTGACCGGCAAGCAGTCCGGGAGCGGGTTCCGGTCGGTTTTCCCCCCGTCTCGACAAGAGTGTGGCGATGGGATATCCCGGTCCGATCAGACACGTGGGGTCTGCTTGAAGACTTAGAACCTCTTTTTTCAGATATGTATCCACCCAGAGGTCAATAGGCTTCACGGCCCCTTGACGCCACGTTTCACGGCGATCTTCCAGGTCGGCGGTGAGGGTTTCCAGGACGGTGGACAGGTTTTTTAAAGTCGAGACCTCTTTTTGGAGAGAAGAAGACAAGCGGTCAATTTCAACGTCTACATTGGCCGCTTTGATAGCGGCAATTTGCTTGATGTCCCGTTGCTGAAAAACTTGTTGGCGAAAGGACGGAAACTGATTCCAGGCGGACAGGTTCTCCCCCTCTTGAGCTTCCCTGGCAGCCAACGGATAGAAAATGATGGCGGCGGGGTCCATCTTTTCCTTGAGAAGCTCGACAAACCGCCGGGTAACGCTGTCGAGTTGTTCATATCCGGTTTCAAGGGATTTTCCCTCGAAGAGAAGGTCTGCTTTGTTGAGAACAAAATAGAAATTCTGCTGTGCCTTGGGGACCGTTGCAAGGAATTCATGGAAACGGCGATCGGCGTATTTCTCCGGGGATGTGACCCACACCAGGATGTCGAGGTGCTTCAAAAAACGTAACACGTTTTGTCGGTGCTCACCCAGCAAGCTGTCGAAATCGGGTAAATCACACAGCAGGAATTGTTGGATGGAGTCACAGCGGTGAGTAATCTCCCGACTGGGTACCGACTGTAAGCGTTCCTTGGAGATCCCCTTTGCATCTTCGTGTTTATAGATGAGGATGCGGTCTGTGTGGGGTCGGCGATAACTGGTAGAGGCAATCGGGGCGCCTGCGAGGGCATTCATGAGCGTGGATTTCCCGACGCCGGTGCCGCCGATAAGGCCGATGGTCAGCGGAATGCCTTGGGCGGAAACCAGCCGTTCCGAAAGCCCCTGCGCCTCTGTGAGCAAGGTCTCTTTGTCCGTACCGTCGAGAGAATAAAAGGATCGTTCCTGAAGCAGGTTAACGATCGTATCGAGTTTGTCCTGCAACGCGTGAGGGGGTTCAGTCATCGGTTCTTACCGCACGGCCTCCATTTCTTCCTGAAGGGCTTTCAAGGTCGCCAAATCCTCGGGTTTCGTCAACAGATCCAGAAGGGTCTTTTCATAACGCTGTTTTTGTCGTTCCAGTATGGAACACAGGGCCTCTTGATATTGTCGGGCGAGTGCTTTGGCTACGGCCTTAATCTCCCGATAAGCAAATAGTTCCATGGACCCTTTCGTAATAAAGGGTGCAAGGACGGAATCGAGTATGGCATCCAGGCCTGAGAAGCCGCCGCCGACCACGATTTGAAATGACAGAATCAGGGTTCCCCACAAGATAGACGTGGAGTAAATGCCCCACCGTTTGTGTGTGGGAAGCCTCCGTGAGAGATCGTTGAATTTCTTTTCCAGCCAACGATCCAGCTTGTCATGTTCTTTCGACATGGCGGATCGTATTTCGGTCTCGGTGAGGGGCATATCCGGTTGGTGAATTGCTTTCAGAAGTGGCGAATCCTCCCTCTCCGGTGAAAGCCTTTCCAGAACGAAACGATTGAATCGCTCTACCGATGCCAAAACCGGGGTGAGATCTATCTGTCGGCGGACCTGCGACAGAGCGTCTTTCCGCTTTGGGCGACGTCCCAAGGACATCCCCGCGAACTGAAAGGGTAGGGAGATGATCCGTCGGATCACCTTCCTGGGCTTGGATAAGGGGTCATATCGTTCAAACAGTCTTCGTATTTCACTTTGCAGATGTCGGCGACTGTCTGAGGTAAACCGCTCTTTCTCAGCCTCAATCAGGTCGGCGCAGGCGGCATCGTAGAGTCGACCGAGCTCGGTCACCCATTTGGTTGCTTCCTGCCGTTCTTTTCCAATCACATCGGCAAGCGCTTCGGCTTTTTCGGTGATGGCCGTAGATCGTCTTGTTTGTTCCTCTGCATGGAACTTATGCGCACGTTCAGGGGAAAGATCCTCGGACAAGGCTTGGGCAAATTCGGAAAACCCCGGATCGTTCAAGACGGATCCTTCATCTCCGGAAGGATGATAGCCGATCAACCAGACGCGGTTTTCGGCAAGTATCGCACCGTGGCTTTGTATGGGGGAAAGGATTTCTTGTTTTGTGATCCCATGGGTCTTGTTTACCAAGAGAAAACACGGTTTTTGGTCTTTCGATATGTTGAGGAGGAACTGATACGGGATCTCGTCGGCATATTTGTCCTGACTGGTAACGAAGACGACGGCGTCAGAGAGGAGGTAGAAGGCATCAACCGCGGCGGCGTTTTGGGCCTCTACGCTGTCCATGTCCGGGGTGTCCAGGATGACCAGATGGGACTGTTCGTCCCGGTGATGGATGAAAAGGGCAAGGTGTCCGGGAGCCCCCCCGCTTCCACCGGGCGGAAAATCATCTGCCTCCCGGGAGTCTATCGAAACATCCGTAAAGGGGAAGTCCGGTGCAACCCGGCAATTTTGATGGGCGTAGGCGATGGGTCCGCCGGTCTTAGGACGTTCAACCCCGGTCTGACTGATGGACGTCCCGCAAAAGGCGTTAAACAGGGTGGATTTTCCCGTTCCCGTTCCCCCCATGAAGGATATCCACAGACAAGGTGTGTCCTGCTTGTAATAAAAAACAGCCAAACGTTTTAGAAGGTCTTCCGTCCGTCGGTCGATTTCAATGGGGGCGACTTGGAAACCGGGGACTCGAAGGGCGTTTCTGAGATGGGAGACCCCCGCCATGGAGACGTGGTGGTACCCACGGTCTGTCTGCTCGGTGGCCCCGGGTCCCGATTCATTAAGTTCGTTCATGGGTTATATCACGATGCTTTAAGATCGCCTTCCGAATATAGATGTTCCGATGCGCACCAATGTCGCCCCTTCTTGAACGGCTGTTTCAAAGTCTCCGCTCATCCCCATGGAGAGTTCCTCCATCATGACCGTAGGTGGCGCCGCTTCTCGAATACGGTCTTGTAGCTCCTTAAGTGCCCTAAAATAGGGCCGTACCTGTTCCGGTGCATTAAAAAAGGGGGGCATGGTCATGAGGCCACGAACGGAAAGGTGTCCAAGTTCACCAATGTCTCGCACCAGTTGTAAGGTCTGAACGGGATCAATCCCCGATTTTGTTTCTTCTCCCGAGATATTTACCTGTATCAATATTTTTTGAATCTTGGCGGCCGCCTTGGCCCGCTTGTCGAGCTCTTTGGCCAGTTTAAAACTGTCCACCGAGTGGATAAGGTCGAAGAGGCCGATGGCATGGCGGGCTTTGTTGGATTGAAGATGGCCGATGAAATGCCACGAAACGGGATATGATTTCAGGGCCTCGATTTTTTTCTGGGCCTCTTGGACGTAGTTTTCACCCAGAATGGTTATGCCCGCTTCTATCCCTTCCAGGACACGCTCAGTGGACACGGTCTTGCTGACGGCCACCAATTTTACGCTATCGGGATCCCTGTGACATGCCACGGCGGCGCGCCGCATCCGCTCCCGTATGTCCGTTAATGCGTCTTTGATGTCTTCCACAATCGTACCTCCAGCCCTGTGCTCCTGTCGACAGCCGGTCTCCCAAGCCCAAATTCCAGAACCCGGAACCTTGAACCTCGGAACCTTGAACTCTGAACCCTGCCCCTATTCTCACCGCCGAATCACCCCTTGGCCCATCAAATAAGAGACAATCTCACAAAGAGGCAGTCCCACAACATTGGTATAAGAGCCGGCGATCCGCTTGACCAAAGCGCCGCCCAATCCTTGAATGGCATATCCTCCAGCCTTGTCAAAGGGTTCGCCGGTGCGGATGTACCAGTCTATTTCCCCGTCGGTCATCTCCTTGAATTCCACTTCTGTTTCACTGATTCCGGCAAAGGATTCGGCTCGGGCTTTACAACATATGTAATAACCGGTAAAAACGGTGTGAACCGAACTGCTGAGCCGGGACAACATCCAGTGGGCCTCTTTTTTGTCCTGCGGTTTGCCCAAAATGTGCTCGGCATGGGCGATTACCGTATCGGCGCTGATAACCCAATTTTCCGGATGTAACCCGGAAACATCAGTCGCTTTTGCCCGTGCCGCTTCTGTAACATAGGCCTTCGGCGTATCTTTCGGAAGGGCCGTTTCGTCGACCCGACTCGGCACTACCGTAAAGGAGAGCCCCGCTTGTCGGAGCAGTGCACGCCTTCTGGGGGACTTTGACGCCAGAATCAACGTGTCATGGGAAATCATGGTGCTGCTCATTTAGGTAGAATTATCAGAATATCGGCGGATTGGCAATGGTCTCAGATGGTAAGGATCGGAGGTCCCTTTGACATATTGGATTATAGGCGCGGGTCGGTTTGGTAGAAAGGCGGTTAAACGGCTTTTTAAGCGACAACACCAAGCGCATATTACGGTGGTGGATACCGATCAGTCAGTCCTTGAGGGCTTGATAACGGACATTCCTGTAGAAAAAGTGTGCCAAGATGGTGCGGCATTCCTGACGAGCAAACTGAACGGTGATAGGTCCCCCGATTGGATTGTCCCGGCGGTTCCTATCCATCTGGCCTTTCAATGGGTTTGTGAAAAGGGTCGGCTAACGGTCCCCGGCAGCCGGTGGGAGATAATCCCTGTGCCCGAGGAAGTCGCATCCATGGTACCCCACCCGATGCGGGGTTCGCAGGGGCAGTTATATATGAGTTTTGCGGATTTTTTGTGTCCGGATCATTGCATGGAACCGTATGATCGCTGTACATTTACGGGGAAGCCTCGGAAAGGCATTCTTTACCAAATGCTCAAAGGCCTTTCCTGTGGCCGTTTCACATCCGTTGTGGTAAGAAGCCGCCAGCTGGCACCGGGCGTAGGGGGATTTCGGCCCGAGGACCTGAAAGCGAGCCTGGAAGAAGTTTTGCATGCCAATGGCCCGGTCCTGTACAGCACTGCGTGTTTTTGTCACGGGGTGATGAATGCGCTTCGACGAGTATAATTAAATAAGGTTGTCCGTACCGTGCCAGTCGGAAAGAAGAGGAAATCTCTATGAAC
>CAZHHS010000028.1:0-14661 GCA_964532395.1 uncultured Desulfobacterales bacterium
GCGAACCCTTAGGGCCTACGGGTTGGCGGATCTTGCGGTATTCGTCCGGGCCATCGCCTGGCGGGCGGCCAGGTTTATGGAAGCAATCAGGCTTTCCGGGTCCGCTTTGCCGGTGCCTGCGATGTCGTAAGCGGTGCCGTGGTCTACGGACGTGCGTACGATGGGAAGCCCCAGTGTCGTGTTGACCCCGTCCTTAAAATGCACCATCTTAAAGGGAATCAGCCCTTGGTCATGGTACATGCAGATCACGGCGTCCCATTTTCCCGTCAGTGCCCAATAAAAAAGGGTGTCTGCGGCATACGGCCCGCTGGCATCGATACCCTGGGCCTTGGCTTTTTCTATGGCCGGCCGAATCCGGTCTTCTTCTTCGGTCCCAAACAGTCCTCCCTCTCCGCCATGGGGGTTCAAGGCGGCCACCGCCAATCGCGGGGCAGATATCCCGAAGGTATTCACCAGGGCCCGATGGGTAACGACCAAGGTTTTTAATACCCGCTTGGCAGTAAGCTGTTCGGCAACCTCCGCCAACGCCACGTGAATGGTGACCAGCACAACCCGAAGCTGCGGCCCGGCCAACATCATGACATAATCGGACGTGCCGGTCTTGTCGGCGAGGAGCTCGGTGTGACCTTGGAATGGGTACCCTGCTTCGTGCATGACATGCTTGTTGATGGGGCACGTCGTGAGGCCGTGAATGTCTCCCGCCAGGGCCATGTCGACGGCGGTCGTGATGTAGGTGACCATGGCATGTCCCGTTTCCTTAGAGGGCCGACCGGGTCCAAACTCATCCAGAGAAAGCGTTGACAGGGAAATCATGTCCAAAGTGCCCCTATCATATTTTCCCTCCCGGGGGCTTTCCACGCGGTGGATCCGCAGATCCTCGTTCCATAGTCCATTCATTTTGGATAGCAGGCCGAAATCTCCCAGAACCAGGGGCCTGCAGACTTCATAAATGGATGGTTCTGAAAAGGCCTGCAATATAATCTCAGGGCCGATTCCGGCAGGATCTCCCATGGTGACGCCGATAATGGGTCTGTTTGACATGAAGTGCTCTCCCTGTTGTGCCGATCGCGCCTGTTTTTTCTGATTATTCTTTATATTGGGGGAGCGTCAAAAGTCAACCACTCGCCGAACCGGTCCGAACCGAACCGATCCGATCCGATCCGGGAACCGGGTCTTGAAACCCATTTCTTAAGGCCTCCATTTTGGCGGTGGCGGGTTCGGCACTTTTTTATATTTGTAATAACAAAGCATTACCTGATGATGTGAGGTTTTTAATGGAATTATTAGAAAATAGAAGTAAAATCGAGAAAATCAGAGCTTTGCTGTATTCGTAAAATTCCCCCATTTTTTCAAAAACCCCCCAAGACCCCAAAAACACTGGGACATGATAGGGAATGTGAGAACCCGTTCATACTAGAGGTTTTAAGAGCATGGACAAAAAAATATAAATAAGAACTAGATGTTATCATATGTTGAAAACTATTTCACGAGCGTTTATGGATCCGAAATTTTCCGGTTTGACAACCGATGGTCCATAGTTTAAAAACCGGCCATCCTTTCGAGGCAAACGATGGTGCTTTTCAGATTTCTCATCACAATCCGGCTTTATCTGGTTTAATTTGTAACTTATATCTGCCGTTTTTCAATGCGAGTCGATCCTTGTTTCGGGTTTCTTAGGGGAGATGACATGGACAATATTTGGGACTACACCAAAGAAAAGATACGCAACCAACTCCCTGAACACAGTTTCAGGCTATGGATTGAACCGTTGGAATTGGTCTCTCAGCAGAACGACGAAGTTCATTTGGCTTGTCCGACCGGATTTTTCAAAAGGTGGGTGAGTCACAATTACCTGAAGCTGATTCAAAAGGAAGTGGAAAGGACGTGCGGAAGTAACTCACAGATTTCCTTGAAAGTGTTGGGAGACAACGGGTCGAAAGATACGGCCGGTGGTCGGGTGGAAGAACAGCTCTTCTTGCCCCACATGACGGAACGACAGCAGGGTTTTTCCAAGTTTCACAGTGATTTCACCTTCGAGCAATTTGTGGTGGGAATGTGTAACGATTTTGCCTATAACGCCGCATTTTCGCTTGCTTGTGCGGATAATCGGAGGCACGATCCCGTTTATCTGTTGTCGAAGACCGGTCTGGGCAAAAGCCATTTGTCCCACGCCGTGGGAAACCATGTGCTCAAAGAGGACTCGGCGCTACGGGTGTGCTACGTGACGGCGGAAGAGTTTACCAACGGGATGATTCATGCACTTCGACATGACAAGATCGAGGACTTTAAGGAGAGATACAGGCGCCAGTGTGACGTTTTGCTCCTGGAAGATGTTCAGTTCTTAACGGGAAAGCGCAAGACCCAGGATGAATTGGCCTATACCCTGGACGCCTTGCTGGAGGCGAAAAAGAAACTCATTTTTACGGGTACCCATCTGCCCGGAGATATCCCCAAGATGGATGAAAAGTTGACCTCCCTGCTATCGGCCGGTGTCATTTCCAATATCGATACGCCGGACTATCAGACTCGAGTTGCGATTTTAAAGAAGAAGGCCGCGGCCAAAAGGGTGGATATATCCGAGGATGTTATCGAATATTTGGCCAAGCAGCTATCCCAAAATGTCAGGCAGCTGGAAAGCGGCCTCATTGGGGTCGTAGCCAAGGCGTCACTGTTGGAACTGCCCATTGATGTTAAACTGGCCCAAAGCGTGGTCCAAAATATCGTGAGGCATTCCCGGGAAGTTACCGTGGAACGGATACAAAAGCTGGTTTGCAAGTATTATAAGCTGACCAAGGAAGAGTTGGTGTCGCGATCACGCAAGCAGGCCGTTGCCCAACCCAGGCAGATTGCTATGTACCTGGCCAGGCGGTATACCATCCAATCGCTTCAGTCCATCGGCAGGTGTTTCAATCGTTATCATGCCACGACGCTCCATTCCATAGGCGTAGTCGAGCGGCTCCTCAGGGAAAACAGCCCCGTGCAAAAGCAGGTGGAATTTCTCTCCGATAAGGTGGAGACGGGCAACCTCTAGGAGTTCTCCGACAGACACCCAGCGCGCTGCTTTAAATCCCGCCCAGCCTGCAATCTCTGCCCAAATGCGCAGTCACGTGCTGATGTGAGTGCTCATGCGGTTGCGGAACCCCCCGTTTAGTGGTAACAATTCTCTTGATAAGATCGATTGACAAGATTGATTTTGCTCAGGGCATCAGTTTGTGCCAAGAACGGGGATAGGCTTTGAAAGCACTGGTCGGTAAGATCCAAAAAATCGTGGGTAAAGACAATGTGACCACCACCCGGGAGGACCTGGCATGTTATGCCTATGATGCCACGACCCGGTATTATTGTCCGGATCTGGTGGTTTTTCCCGAGAATACCCGACATGTGGCGTCCGTGATGGCTTTGGCCCATGCCCACGGGGTGCCGGTGATTCCCAGGGGGGCGGGAACAGGCATGACCGGCGGCGCCCTCGCCGTCCGAGGTGGGATGGTCATGGTACTGAGTCGCTTTAATCGCATCGTGTCTATCGATCGGCGGAATCTGGTGGCCGAGGTCGAGCCGGGCGTGGTTACCGGTCAATTCCAGGAAAAGGTAGAGGCCCAGGGGCTTTTTTATCCACCCGACCCCTCGAGCGCCGCCTATAGTACGTTGGGCGGCAATGTTGCCGAGGGCGCGGGTGGGCCTCGGGCCGTCAAGTATGGTGTCACTCGGGATTACGTTCTCGGCCTGGAGGTGGTGCTTCCCAGTGGAGAAGTGATAGCGACCGGGGTGCGTACGGCGAAAGGGGTGGTGGGGTACGATCTCACCAGGCTCATCGTGGGTTCCGAAGGCACACTCGGGATCATTACGAAAATCATTTTAAAGCTGTTGCCGTTGCCTGAGGTTATCCGAACCGTGTGTGCCGTTTTCGATGATATGGACAATGCGGCTCGGTCTGTTTCCGAGATCATGTGTTCCGGTGTGATTCCGCGAACAGTTGAATATATGGATCATGCCGCACTGGCGTGCACGGAAGCCTACCTAAAAATGGGTTTGCCCACGGATGTCGAGGCCATGCTGTTGATTGACGTCGACGGAAGTGCCACAGGGGTGGAGATGGCTATCCGTCACATCAAGGCCATATGCGACAATAGGGGGGTCCGAGAGGTCACCGTGGCAAAATCCTCACAAGAGGCGGCAACGCTTTGGAAGGCCAGAAAATCGATATCCCCGGCACTTTTTCGTTTAGGTCCCGACAAGATCAACGAAGACATCGTAGTTCCTAGAAGCCGGATACCGGAAATGGTGGCCTGGATCGACGGTTTGAGAAAGCGTACCGGTCTTCAAATGGTGACCTTCGGTCATGCCGGAGACGGCAATATCCATTTCAACATCATGTTGGATAAACGTGATAAGGCCCTGTCGGATAAGGCGGAAGCGGCGGTGGAGGAACTCTTTCGTCATACCCTAAAACTGGGGGGGACCATCTCGGGAGAACATGGTGTGGGTATCACGAAGGCTGCCTACGTGGCGATGGAACTGGGTGACGAAGAAATCGCTTTGATGAGACGTATTAAATCCGCCTTTGATCCCAAAGGCATTTTGAATCCGGGAAAGATGTTTATGGACCCGCCGGCCAATTCACCTCATGACCGATAAGGATCGTTCCGGAAGTTGCATACGGTGCGGCCGATGCATGGCCGTATGCCCGGTCTATCAGGCAAGTTTTCGCGAGTCCGATGCTCCCCGAGGTCGATTAGCCCTTCTGGAAACGCTACGCCGTAGTGCCCATGGGACCAGACGTTTAAAAGAGATCCTTTCGCGGTGTCTTCTCTGTGGTGCCTGTGCTCAGGTCTGCGCGAATCGTGTCGACACGGTATCCATCCTGCAAGCCGGTCGCAGCCGATTGTTTCCGGACCACGGGGGGGGGACCGGTGACTTGTTTGCTCAGGGAGACTGGGAAAGGATACTGTCGAAAAGGCTTGTGTCCAAAGGCGGTACCCTGCTGCAGGCCTTGGTTTGCAGGCATATTCCCCAGAGTAGTGGACTACACATTCGTTTCCCGTTGCGGTTTTTCACCCAAAGAAAGACGATACCGGCCCTCGCTGAAGAATCCTTCATTGAAGCGTTTGGCAAGAATAAGCCGGACAAGCCGACCCAAATCCGAGTGGGGCTTTTTGTGGGGTGTGGGGCCAATTACCTCTTTACGGAGTCCGCGTGGGCCCTTGTTGCAATCTTGCGCCGACTTGATGTGACCGTTATCGTTCCCTCGGCCCAAGGATGCTGTGGTTTGCCCGCCTTTGTGTCCGGCAATGACTCGAGGGCTGCCACCTTGGCCCGAAAGAATATCGAGGTTTTTGAACAGGCCGGTGTGGACGCAGTCCTTACGGTTTGTGCTTCCTGCGGCTCTCACCTGCAAGGCTTGGCACAGGTGTTCAAAGAAAGCCCTTCCTGGCGGCGACGGGCCCAGGCTTTGGCGGACAAGCACAAAGACGCGATGCGGTTCTTGGTCGAAGATACCCGGGTTGCCTCACTTTTCAAACCCTCACCGGTGGGCACCGGGCAGCCGTCCCTCCCCATGAACCGGGTCGCCTATCATGATCCCTGTCACTTGCGCATTGGCCAAGGTGTTGTGGACGCTCCCCGGGAATTTCTGACCATGGTGCCCGGCGTGGAGTTGGTGGAAGCGTCCCACCCGGGGCGGTGCTGTGGCCATGGCGGCGGCTTCAACCTTTCTCACTTTCCCGTTTCCATGGAAATCCTGGAAAAGCGAATGACGGATTTCAAGTCCCTGGCCCCGGATACGATTGCAACCGGCTGTACCGGCTGCCTGCTTCAGTTTATGGAAGGGATGGGTCGCATGACCCGGGAACACCGGATCAGGGTTTGCCACCCCCTGGTGTTGGCGCAACAGGCACTTTCAAAGAATCGGTTATAAGGCCGCCGTCCTATGGGTTTTCCTTTTTCAGCCCTTGAAACAACTCAAAGGCTTGCTTTGGCGTCAACCGGTTGTGCACGATGTCGTTTAAGGCCTTCATCATCGCCACGGGGTGAGGGTGCTGCCATACGTTTCTTCCCAAATTGATGCCGATGGCACCCTTTTGAATTCCGTCATAAACAAATTCAAAGACTTCCAGTTCCGTCTCACACTTGGGCCCGCCCGCCATTACGACCGGCACCGGACATCCATTGGTTACCTTTTCAAAGTCGTCGGGGCAGTAATAGGTCTTCACGATTTTGGCTCCCAATTCGGCCGCAATCCGGCAGGCCAGGGCGAGATAACGGGCGGTTCGCTTTTCGAGTTCTTTGCCTACCGCCGTGACCGCCATTACCGGGATACCGAAATCCTCGCACTCGTTAACCAGCATGGCCAGAGAATCGAGGGTCTGCTTTTCATAGTCGCTGCCGACGAAAATCGACAGGCCCACGGCGGCGACGTTCAAGCGGATCATCTCTTCCACCGAGGTGGTAACAATTTCGTCGGAAAGATCGTGCCCGATGACACTGGTTCCCCCGGATACGCGCAATATGACCGGGGTGTCCATGTCCGGAGATATGCAGGTCCTCAGCACCCCGCGGGTTACGAAGAGGCCGTCTGCATAATCGATAATCTCTTTGACCGTATCTCCGGGTCGTTCGAGACACCGCGTGGGCCCCTGAAAGTAGCCATGGTCGATGGGGAGGAATTGGCACCGTCCATCGGCACCGATCAGGCGCGACAGGCGATTTCGCATCCCCCAGCCGACATTTCCGGCGCCTTTGATCCGTTTTTTTGACTGGTCGTAACGTTCCTCACCCATTTCAGATGTTGATCGTGCTTCTAGAATTCCCTCTGCATCGGCCATAATCTTTGTTACCTCCCATCAAAGTTAACTTTCAACGATGTTATCCGCTCTGAGGTTCAATAACGACCTTTAAACACGCCTTGGCCTCCGTTACAAGCTCGAATCCCCGCTTTATTTCCGATAAAGGCAACCGGTGAGAAATCAACGCCTCTACGGGTACCCGTCCGGAACCGATCAGGTCGAGAGCCATCCAGTGATCGGCGGGGCTTCCGGCATAAGAGGTTGTCAGGGTTACGTCCTTGCCGAAGAAGACGTCGTTGATGGAAAGGGGCACCGTAGTTTGAGGGTCGGTCGGCGCAAAAAAGAGCACCCGCCCCCCCCGCTCAACAAGTTCCAGCGCCTGGGAAACAGCCGACCTTGCCCCGGTGCATACCAGGACCTTGTCCGCCAGCAGTCCGTCGTTGGCATCCTTGATTTGGTCTGCCGGATTTTCCCCTCTATGGATAGCCATGTCGGCGCCCAGTCTTTTTGCTTCCGACAATCGGTTTTTTTCAATATCGATGGCAATGACCTTGGTCGCACCGCTGGCACGGGCCAGCAGAATGTGGAGCAACCCTGCAACGCCACTACCTAAAACCGCTACGGTATCCCCGATTCCCACTGCCACCGTTCGTTGACCCCGCAACACACAAGCCAAAGGTTCGGTGAGACTGGCTGATTCCCACGACACCCCCGGGGGGATCGTATATACGCCTCTGTCCACATTGATCGCCGGTAGGCGAACATATTCGGCAAATCCACCGGGATCAAAATGGGTCGTGCGCAAGGTGTCACAAACCGTGTGATGTCCCC
Organism: uncultured Desulfobacterales bacterium; assembly: GCA_964532395.1. GTDB lineage: Bacteria > Desulfobacterota > Desulfobacteria > Desulfobacterales. The sequence continues at coordinate 7,614 of CAZHHS010000028.1, forward strand.
GTAGACAATACCGGCACGTATTGCACGGGACATGATGGGATGCTACCAGGCGATCGCCTTTCTTATAATTGAATACTTCCGGTCCCACGTCTACCACCTCTCCGGCGATTTCATGGCCCAGGACCAGGGGGGCCTTCCGGATGCGGTACCATTCCATCACGTCGCTGCCGCAAATACCGGTCGCCTCAATGCGTAAGAGGAGTTCCCCCGGCCCGATTTCCGGCTTCGGCATCTCTTCGAGGCGAATATCCCGGTTGTTGTAATACATGGCCACGCGCATGGTTTTAATTTCCCTCTTTAGCGTCGACTCCTGCTCTGCCTTTCGGTTTTCGTGCGTATTACGAGCTTCCAGTCGAACCGGTATCGAGATCGGGATTCTTTTCCCCGAAGGCCGCGGCTTTATATACTTGGACCTTTGTGCTCGGGTTCCGCCAGGCGTCACCGGCCATGCCGCCTTTTATACACAGGTGGTGTAAAAAGGCCTCTTTGTCCGGTAGTTGCTCCCACACCTGGGGAAGAAAGGTTGACTTTCTTAGACCACTCGAAAGGATAACGCCATGGATACCCGGTTCCAGTTGTGCCTTAAGGTCTTCCCCGCTCGTGAAGGCGAGATCTTCAGGCACTGTCAAGACACTGATTTCAATATCTACGGACTCAAGTTCTTCCACGGTCACAGGAGGAAAACGGGGGTCATGAAATGCAGCGGATACCGCATGTTCTTCGATGCAGGCCAGCAGTGTTGAAACCGGCTCGATGCTGCCGATACATCCCCGAAGCCGCCCATTTTTGTGCAAGGTGACAAAGCATCCCCTGTCTTCCAGAAGTGCCGGTGCCGGGGATTTGGGTCGAATCACCTGCCTGCCTGTGCCAAGTTTGGACTCAATGGCCGAGCGGGCCAGTTTGAGCAAGCTGACTTTGTCTTCATAGGATAAATCGTTGCGCTCCATGCGTGCTTGCCTCTCCTTTCCACCTAAAAAGGCGATGCTGGCGTAACCCACCACGCGATCGTTGCCGCCCCCGGTGTCCCCGGAATTCTTGTAATCGATCAATCGGGCTTCCCATCCCTTGATTCGTGCCAAGTGCATAAGGGTAAGAACGGCTTCTTTCCCGCAGGCTTCACATTTTTCGACACCTGAAAGGTCCATGCTCGTTATCGAGCGGATACACTGTCGATCGAGGGAGACGGCTGCCGTATACGGATGATAATGGGAAAGGTCGGAACTCGCTATGATCAGGGTTGTTTCGTTTACGTGAGGTGACAGCGTTGCAGCCAGTCTGGCGGGATCCGTGTCATTGGTCAATATGGGGACAACGGTAAAGGCGCCCAGCCGAACTTGAAGGAATGGGAGTTGAACTTCGAGGCTGTGCTCTTTACGGTGTGCGTCTTCCGTGGCCTGAAACAGAGGCGACCGCCTGAGTGTCGAGACGAGCGGGTCCAACGCCACCGACCCCAACGGGGTCTCGTAGGCGGCGACCTCGGCAATAGAAGCGCCTTTGAGACGAACGCGATGGCTGGGGCCAAGAAGTATCACCCGGTCGACATCGTCTTCGACTTGTCTATACCCTGCCGCCGCCACAATACCGGAATACCGGTAGCCGGCATGCGGTGATACAAGGGCTCGGATATCCCCCGCCACTCTTTTTCCGGACCCTTTCTCCAGCAAATGGGCCACCTGTTTTCTTAGTGCTTGGGGCTCGCCCGGATAGAATCGGCCCGCTACCGCAGCTGTTCGGGTCGACAAGTCGGCACCCGAAGAGGAACCAAACGATCCGGCAAGACTCGTCAGCAAGAAAACAAATACGAGTAAGGGCACCCAGGTCCGTTTCATTCGTGTATCCATGAGTTTTTGCTTTTGCGCTCCTTCTTGCCGGTTGAGCCGGGACAGCCCGGGCTGTGGTAAGGAATACGGAAGAATTCTCATGCCCATCTGCCCGCCACAGGTGCCCGGCAGGACGGGCATTTCCCGGACGCCAAGTGGTTCGTCAACAGCCGATATCCCCGCCTTTCAATAACCGCCGTCTTACAGTTCGGGCACCGGGTGGTATCACATCCGCCCGGAACGTTTCCCAGGTAAACATGTTCCAGTCCGGCACGTTGAGCCACCTTCTTTGCTTCTTTCAGAACCGCCAGCGGTGTCGGCGGAAGTCTCTTGAGTCTGTATTTGGGGAAAAAACGGGAAAAATGCAGCGGGTAGGACGGCCCGAGATGGTCTACGATCCAATCGCACATCTTGGCGATTTCGTCCAGGTCATCCGTGTAGGTGGGCACGACCAGATTGATAATCTCCATCCATACGTTCCGCTCATGGAGCGTCTCAAATGTTTCAAGAACCGGCTTGAGGCTGCCGCCGGTCAGCTTGCGGTAGACGTCATCGGAGAAGCTCTTTAAATTTACGCTTGCCCCGTCGATTACGTCACATAAACGGTCCAGGGCCGCTTGGGAAATGTAAGCATTACTGACCCAGATGTTTTTGATACCCTTTGTTTTGGCAATAGCGGCGGTGTCAACCATGTATTCGAAAAAGGTGGTTGCCTCTGAGTATGTAAAGGCGATTGCTTGGCATCCATATCGGGAAGCCATGGAAACGACTTGGTCGGGAGGCAGATCATGATTTCGCGTTTTATCCGGACTGGTTTGAGAGATTTCCCAGTTCTGACAATTGAGACACCGAAAGTTACAGCCCGCCACGGCCAAGGAAAACGTGCGGCTACCCGGATAGAAATGGAGTAAGGGTTTCTTCTCCACCGGGTCCACGTTAATAGTACACGGATTTGCGTAGGAGATGGTATGGAGCTTTCCGCCGATATTGACCTTTGTCCGACACTGACCCCGATCCCCGGGGGCGATGACACATTTATGGGGGCATGTATTGCAACGCACAGTCTCGCCTTTGAGCGATTCGTAGAAATAGGCCTCCTGTACGTGGGGATCGGATGGGTCGAATGTGTCTGCCCCCCATGCCCGTTGCCACGGAAACAGGAGTGTCCCGCAGGCGGTGCAAAGGCTGGTTCTGATGAAGTCTCGGCGGGATAGATTTGTTTCAACAGGTTTCATTGGGCTATATCCGAATTCGCATGGCCCCCAGGAATTATCCGGAAATCGTAGACTTGCGGATGAAGACGAGACTCAGGCCTTTTAAAATAATGATCGACATCAAGACACCCCCAATACCCATACTAGGGATAAAGAGAAGGCCTGTCAATATGGTTCCACAGGCCGCTCCGGCAAGATCCGCTCCGTAGAGTCGGCCGGTGATTTCTGATCCACTGCCCCGGCAAGCCCGGGAGGCGGCCGAAAATTGCCACCCCGTTGCAGCGGCCACAAGAAAGACCAGTAGCGGAATCAGTAAGTACTGGATCCAGAAAAGAAGGGGGGCACTGGTGGATCGAACACTGAGTACCGCCGTGACCCAAGCCACGGCTGCCAGGGCTACGAGCGTCATGTCACCCGAGACGACTTGTTTCTTCCGGGATTTTGTCCATCGTCCGGACCAGAGAGCACCGGTGACGGAGCCGATCATAAAGAGGGTGATCAGAATACACATCCGCAGGTATGCATATCCGTATATGAGCTGAAACAAAAGAATCAGGGTAAGTTCGAATGCCATGGCGGCGTAGCCGGAGGTCATGATGGTAAAATGAATAGGTTCTTTTCTGGAAGCGATGAAAGCGAAAACTGCTATGACAAAAAAGCCGATATACAGCATACCTCGGGAGCTGTGGGTCTTTTTCAACCACATGTCCAGCAGGTAACCGAACGCCCGGGGAGACAAATCACTGTTTGGCGGGATATCGTCACCGCCTAGGAGCGCGGAAAGTTTGTCTATTCGCCAAGCGTCCGTCAGCGTGGACAAATCATAGGCGATGAGGCGCTTTGTAGAGATGTGTCGCTGGGTCAGAATGGACTCGATGTCCTGTGTCAATGTACCATCGGATGCCATAAAGTGATGGGTCGATCCGGGAAGTACCAGCACTTCATCAAATGTTTGGCCCAGGGCCGAATAGACAGAGCGGTTCAAGGCCAACCCCGTTTCTTCCATATAGTTTTCCGCACCGACAAGGGTAAAGCTGAGCACCCCGCTCGGGGACAAGATCGACTTGACTTCATGAAAAAACTCTTTGGTGTAGAATCGGTTGAGTTGGGCGTTCTCCGGGTCGGGGAGGTCAACGATGACCACATCATAGGTACAGGGGGTCTTTTTGACGAACAGGCGTCCGTCTCCCAAGTGGACATCGACAACACGTGTGGGAATGGTTTGATCCAGTCTTTGCGCCAAGGAGACGATCGCCGGATCCAATTCAACGTAATCGACATGCGTTGGGTCGTGTTTGATAATCTCGTTCAGGGTACCGAATATGCCGCCTGCAATCAGCAAAACGCGGGCGCCTTTATCGACTTGAGACAGTGGCAGATGGGCGGTTGCCTCCATGTCCAGTGCGTGAGTGGAAAATGTGGGTATGGCGTCTTGAAAGACATTGAGTTGTTTCCCGGAACGGGTAATGGTGAGTTGTGCAAACGGTGTGTTCTTGTGCAGAATGATTTCTTGGCCCGGAAACCGCCAAGATATGGAGGTCTTGTCTATGGGATGCGACAAAACTACAATTAAAGCGCACACGGCCAGTCCGGTCAATCGGAGTGGGTGGCCGGCCATCATCGCTGCGGCGAACAGGTTTAGCAGGGCCAGGAAAATCAGGCTGGTCCAGTGGGAAAAAAGGTAGACAAGCACCAAGCTGAACAGGAGGCCGCCGAGAATATCGCCGATGGTGTCTGCAATGTATACTCGCGTGGTGGTTTGCCTGCCGGAAAGAAAGGAACCGGCCAGCGGGATCATTAGGCCCCCGGTAAGACAGTAGGGGAGAAGGGTCAGACTTGCCGTGCCCAGCACTACCCCCAGGCCGTGGATTTCCCCCCTCACCAAGAGTAGGGGTAATGCCCGTATGACCAGGATTTGAGCGAAGGGGCACAATGCGACCAAGACGTGCCCCCAAAACAAAAGTCGGTCCGGGGGGCTGTTTTTGCCAACTTTCACGCCCACCGTGCTTCCCAAACCGGTGAAAAGAAGCCAAGAACCGATCACGACACCAATGATCAACTCATTGCCACTGAAGGTGGACATAATTTCCCGCACCATCACGAGTTGGACGGAGACGGAGGAAATGCCCAGACCCAGGAGACAACCCCAGAATTTGTGTTTTGTGCGAAAGGGTGACATATTTCACAAGTGTGGCGACGGAGGTGACTTTTGGCTTTACAAAGGCGGGCCGAAATGATAACAGTCCCAGTTTATCAAAGTTCAACAAAACGGGTTATTCAAGACGGGTGCCTTTGGGTTGCCGTAATGGCCCGTTAAGCCCAATATTGTTAAGCCAAAAGCGCCGGACAGTAAAGGGTAATCCCTCGAATAGGTACAGAAATGAAAAAGAAGGACATTGAGTTTTTCCGAAAGCATTTGAACGAGCAATTGGAGACACTACTGGCTGAGGCCAGTCAGACGGTATCCGGCATGACCGACGAAAAACCGACCTTCCCGGATCCGACCGACCGGGCGGCTTTGGAATCAGATCGCAATTTTATGCTTCGCATTCGGGACAGGGAGCGAAAACTGATTGAAAAAATACAAGATGCCCTTGACCGCATCGATAGTGGGACCTATGGGGTGTGTGAGGTCTGTGGAGAAGATATCTCCGTAAAGCGTCTGAAGGTCCGGCCGGTGACCACCCAGTGCATTGAATGCAAAAAGCAGGAAGAGGCCAAGGAGAACGCCTTAGGGGTATAGCGGGACGGATACTCTGTCGCGTTTTCCTGCCGGTGCATTTGTGATTTCGGATTGTGTCGACCTGCATACCCATTCCACTGCTTCCGACGGATCCTTGTCGCCGCCACAACTCATCAAATTAGCAACCAAAATCGGGCTTAAAGCCATTTCAATCACCGATCACGATACGATCGAAGGGTGCGTTGAGGCCGTGGATACGGCCGTACTTCCGCCCTTGGAGGTCGTGCCGGGGGTCGAGATCAGTGCCGATCTGATTTCTGGCGGCATGCATCTCCTGGGGTATTTGATTTCCTTGGGGGATTTCGGCTTAACGGGATTGCTGGGGCGTCTCCAAGAAGGACGTGAGAAACGAAACCAAGAGATGGTTAGTCGCCTAAACGATCTGGGTGTCGATATCACTTACGATGAGGTGCTCAGCGCTTCGGGAGGGGGACAGACCGGGCGACCCCACTTTGCGGTGACATTGATGAATAAAGGCGTGGTCCGGTCATTCAACGAAGCCTTTATCAAGTACCTGGGCAGAGGCTGCCCGGCCTATGTCGGCCGGTTTCGACCTAGCCCGGCGGAGGCGATTCACGCCATACGGGGCGCCAGTGGTGTGGCTGTTTTGGCTCATCCGTCCACTCTGGAAAGGGCCGTCCCGGATAGTTTTGAATCGGTGTTACGGGATCTAACGGCACAAGGACTTCAAGGCATGGAAGTCTATTACCCCGACCATGGTCCACGAAAGACGGCCAGATACGAGGCGCTTGCTCGTCGGTATAAACTCGTGGCCACGGGGGGCACCGACTTTCACGGTCAGGCCAAGCCGGGGATATATATGGGGGTGGGCCGGGGAGAGTTGCGCATTCCTTACGCCGTGGTGGAGACGCTCAAAGCCCGCCGTCGGGAAAATATCACGGGCCTACCCTAAAGCAGCGGACAGAATCGGCCCTTTTTGAGGGAGCGGTGGCTTATTGTTGACAAAGATAGTAGAGTTTGATAGCGGTAAAAAACAATCAGGGATTGAAATCCCAAAAGTGTGTAGCCTGCTATTATCTAGTTTACCATTTATCTAAGGAGTACCCCCGAAAATCGAGCCACGAAGGCTTTTGGCACAGAGGTGTCAAAAGCCTTCGTGGCTTTTTTGGTGGGCGATCCTTCAGGAAAGGAGTGGGACGATGAAAAAGTTGAGATGTGTGATGGTGGCGGTGGTAGCCGTGGTGGTGATGAGCGGGCCTGCAGGGGCCCATTTTGGCATGGTGATTCCCTCGGATCAAATGGTGATGCAG
>CAZHHS010000029.1:0-14484 GCA_964532395.1 uncultured Desulfobacterales bacterium
CGAGGCGGCCGGCAAGTGGTTCATGCTCGGGTTTCAGAATAAATAGCGACTTTTGCAACTCTGGGGTTTATTCGCCCGTCTTACGATCCCCAAACAGGGATACCAGACTGCGGAGGCGGGCCAGGTTCATGGCGTCACAATCGATGAGGCCGTCTTTTTTCGGTGTTTCGATTATTTTGGGGATGGTTCGCAACCGGGTGTCGTTCATGATGAAGCGGAAGGCGTCGGTGCCGATTTTTCCTTTGCCGATATGTTCATGACGGTCGACACGGCCGGCAAGGTCCTTTTTCGAATCATTCAAATGAATGGCAAGAAGGTGCTCGAGGCCGACGGTTTTGTCGAATGCCGCCATCGTTTGTTCGTAAGCGGTTCGTGTGCGAAGATCATAGCCGGCGGAGAAGACGTGAGAGGTGTCGAGGCAAAAACCGATCCGGTGGCGGGCGCTCACCTGCTCAGCCACGGCGTCCAGGTGGTCGAAGTGCCAACCCAGGCTGGTCCCCTGGCCGGCAGTGGTTTCAAGGAGAAGTCGACAGTTTCCTTCCGAGAGATTGGAAAATATCCGGTTTATCCCTTCTGATATTCGTCGGAGTCCACGGGTCTCTCCTTGGCCCTTGTGGGCACCGGGATGAACAATTACCCCGGATATTCCCAAACGCTCCGACCGGTACAGCTCGTTTTGGAGTGCCCGGATCGACTGTTCGTAGGTGGTCTCGTCAGGTGAGGCCAGGTTGATCAGATAAGAGGCGTGAGACAATACGACACGTATCCCGCTTTTTGACACCTCAGAGGAAAAATTGCCTATTTCTTGGTCCGAGACATCTCGTTCTTTCCAGCTGGTGGCGTTCTTGGTAAATATCTGGAGAGCATCACACCCGTAATCGCGGGCCTTGATGGGCGCATTGTGAAGCCCCCCGGCAATGGACAGATGGGCGCCCAGAAAAAGGGACATGTACGGTTTGGCTTTGCTTGGCATCTATTTGAAATCGACTTCGACAACGGTGGGTGGCGTTCCCGGCGGGCCATGCACCCCTTTATATTTTAAAAACAATCCGTCCTTGGCCCGATACCAGTATTCGCCCTGCCAGAAGAGTGACAGGAAGCCCGTACGGCAAACCGATACGTTCCATGCCGTGCATTCGCGTCCATCGACGGTAATTGATTCCAATGCGGTTTTTTGGGCCCGCATTTTGATTGCATTAATGGTATCGGGTCGAATCATCCAGAATTCGACCTCCTTCTTGTCCGACCGCAAAAAAGGCCGGAGGCAATAAGACAGGGCCTGATACCAGGGGCCGTCATCAATCGTCCATTCTTCATGGATGGCTTCGCCGTCCACCCACCCACTTAAAAAGATCCGGTTTTCCCGGCGATAGGCCGTTATGTCTCGTTGGGGCGACGAGTGAGACCAGCCGGTAGTGGTGCCGGATGGTTCCAGGCGGTTAAGGAAGTGCTCCTCTCCGCGGGTTACCTCAAGTTGGATGTCCGGAGATGTTTTCAGCTCCCATCTGAAGTTCAAAGACTGGTCCCCCGTTGTTTCGCGATAGGTAACCGATAGGGGCGGCGCTACGGATCCCCAACCCAAATGGGCACAGGTAATTATGACAATCGTGAGCGTGAGTGCAAACGTCTTGAACCGTTTCGATAGCATGTTTTCTATATGGCCTGCTGCGTATTAGATTCCGATAACATCTAGTGCGATCCTAACATGCCGCCAATGTTTAAGCGATGGAAAATGTCGCCCGAAAAAGACCTTTTCCAATAGGGCGTCCGGCCTTACGCCCGTTCGAACGGCCGGTAACCATGGATGCCTTCCGTTTGTTCCCATGTCTGGGCCGCCAATTGGTCGACGGATCCCCAGTCTCCCCGGCTTACCCACTCGGCCACCAATCGGGCGACGTCCGGGTATTTCATGCGGGGGATACCCGGGTGGGCCAACCAGTCGGCGACGTGACGGTCGCTGAGCATGGGCATCACCATGCCTAATTTGAGTTGGGATATGGCCAGTGCATTCGACATCTGTTCCATTTGTCCCAAGAGGGGCTTGACCAGCAACTTCTTTCCGAGTTGGAGCGCCTCGCTGACCAGCTCAAAGCCGGCGTTGGCGATCACCCCGCTGCATTCCGCCAGGTCCTTCAAAAACCCGCTTCTGGAATACGGACGTAGATGAAGGTGATTGCGATCGGTGGCCCGGGTGATAGAGCCGCAGCCGTAGATGTAGAATTGATGGGAGGTGAATGGTTTCAATAAGTTCGTCACCTCGTTCAAATCCTCAAAGGGCAGATAGAGTAGGACCTTGTCGGGGATGGCTTCGGCGCGGGTGTCAAGATAATCCGGTACGATGGGCGGCAGAATAGGATGTCCGAAGTGATGCCAATGCAGGCCCACAGCATGGTCGACAGGGGCAAAGTTTCGAATTACCCACAGCAAAAAGGGGTTGGATCCGGCAAGGGGGATATCGTGAAAAAACGCATACTGGTGGCCGACACCGACTGATGGAATATTACGGCGTCGGGCCAAGCGCGCGGTGATCGGTTCGAAGTCCGTGATTACCAGGTCGGCATTTGGGATATTTGCGGATCGCACTTCGTTGTAGAAGCGCACCAGATTGAGGTTCAACGCCGTTTTGCAGAGTTGGAGCCGGCCCCGATGCGTTTGAAACGTCAGCCCGTGCATAATATCGTACGGTTCGAAGGCTTCCAGTTCCGACATTTGAGACGGGTCCCGGCCACTGAAGATGACATGAACGTTGTGATTCAGTTTTTTGAGGTGGCGGACGACTTCTCTGGAACGACTGATATGCCCGTTTCCGGTCGCTTGAACGCCGTAGAGGATGTTCATGGAGGTGTCCGATCAACCACCGATCCCGAGACCGCAGTGGGCACAGATCAAGCCGATGACCAGGCCGGCCAGGATATCCGTAGGATAGTGAACACCTAGATATATTCTGGAAAATCCCACCAGGAGAGCCCAAGCGAACGCCGGCACGGTAAGCAGCGGGAAGAAGTTGGCGATAAGGACGGCCATGACCACGGCAGCCGCGGTGTGCCCGGATGGAAAGCTGAAACGATCACCGGCGGTGACTCGTTTATGGACGTTTGAAAAGACTTCACAGGGGCGGTCCCGTTTGATCAAATTCTTGACGAGTTTGTATAGGGGCAGCTCGAATGCATAAGCGATCAATCCGGCATGTAAAAAAGGGAGGGCTTTCTCGGGAGCGACCATGTAAATCAACAGCGGCACAAATGGATAGCAATACCCGTCCCCGCTGTGGGAGATGGTGGGAATGAGTGTCGAAAAGAGTTTCTTTCCCTCCAAACGGATGATCCGTGTGAGGAAGACGACGTCCCAGTGAGCGATACTCTCGGCAAGGGTCCGCATAATGGGCCTCCTTTGTTAGGAAGCGATCCTAGACGGGTTGTGTTAGCGAATTGCTAGGGAAAGGTTATTTTTTGGTTTGGCCCGTTTTTTATTTGTCCTTACAGGTTTCATTAGGCCATTATCCTGCCCGGGCATAGGCCATCGTTTCCACATGAGGGGCGGGTCGAATCAACTTTGCCCCATCAATGCCCTGTTCCAACAAGTCCTTTTCCGCCGCTTCGGAAAAGACGTATATGCCTTTGAGCTGATCATAATACCAGCGGGTGAATCTTTCGAGTATATCCGCCACGGATTCATCTTCACCCATGAACGGTACGTAGGGTGACAACGAGGGGTGATAGGTGCCGTAGACGGGACGTTTCAAAATGCGGGCGACGATCAACGCCGCCAGTCCAACCGGTCCGGGGGTTGCCGAAAAGATGTGGCTGACGTTGCGGGAGTAACAGTGATGCAGCATTTGCAGAACCGGTGGGAAAAAGATGGGTTGGTCCGGAAAATCGGCATGTTCATAGGTTCCCACAGGCTCGAAACATCGAAGCCCCGGATGGTCTTCCCGGTGCTCACTGCCGCATGTCAGAATCTCCACGTCTTTTTCAGTGAAAACCAAGGCAGGAAGGAATCGATTCAAATTGTCCGTAAAGGCAACCGGATCCGAGAAGCGGTCTACAAAATATGCGGCAACCTTGGATCCATTCGCCGGGGTTGCCATGTCATGAGATGTTACATCGAAATGTCGGTAAACCTGAGTCGAGAATTCCCGGTCCTGCGAAAAATAGGAAAAGGCGAGGAAGTAAGGTGACAACATGGCATAAAGCCCTCCTGCGGACCCGACGGTATGAAAAATATTAAAGACATCGGCCCCTGAGAGGTTGTCCATCAAATGGCGGGCGAATTTGAGCATGATGCCGTTTGAGACCTGATCGACGAAATCGAACCATCCCTTTTCCGGCCGTCCCGAGCCACAGTCTTCCGTCTGAAGGGAGTCAAATCGATGGGGATTGTCTCGAAGGATTTTGCCGGTCTCATGGCGTATCAGAGCGGCGATGGACTCCGGTACGTCCGAGTGAAGTCGAGGACGTCGGCAATAGTGAAAGAAGTGGTATATCTTTGCCATGAACCCCGGTTCCTCTCCGTCTAGTTGAGGTCTCAGGGACCGATCCAGAAAATTCATCAAGATGTCTTTGTTTGCATACTTCTTGAGTCCAAACCGGTTGCGGTAGAATTGATAGGCGATACCGTATATATTGTGAGCAAAAGTCAGAGGTGTCGAAGGGTGTCGGACCACTCGCGATTGCTGGTTCAAAATCCGGTCGAATCCCTCGGCCATGGATGCGGTGCCGGGTATTTCCGTGTACGTCCGGGCGATGTTCAGGGAACTGTGGTCGTCGGATCCCCCGGTAAGGCCTTTTCGCCATGGTGATTTCATTCGTGGCTCGATACCGTGTTTATCCATCAGGCGATCGATGGTTTGGGGCGTGAGTTGGGATAAGACCCGACGGAGACACTCGTTGGCGCTATCATTTCGGGCACCGTTCAATTCAAAGACCTTGAACAGGAGCAGCATCTTTTCGAAATGGGTCACGGTCAGACGATCATTGATGCTGAACAGGGAGTGGGCCACGATATGCATAATCTTGGCATCGATCAAATAATCGACGAGCTCATAGATATTTTCTCTTATCTTTTGGATGTCTTCATGTTGTTGCTCCGTAATATCGAGCGCCAAAACGTGAACCTTGCAATGATCCTCCGGAAAGTAGGTGGTGATTTCTTCACTGACAAAAGTCCCCGGCAGGTGTGCGATTTCGAGGGCGCCTTCGATCCGGTTGTGGTCGGTAATGGTTACTCGGTTCATGCCACGCAGTCTGGCGAGGCGGTAAATGTCGAGAGGTTCCGAGAAGCTCTCCGGACAGCCGATTTTTTGAAGAACCCATTGAGAGGGTCGCTTGGAAAACTTGGAATGAACGTGCAAGTCGATTCGAATCGAATTTTCTTCCATCTTTCATCTCCATTTTGGGTTGGTAATTTGGAGCCGGGCCCGTTATCACGAAACCATTATGATCGATCGATGTTAACCCAATATTAGAATAGTTATAAAAAATCATTAGCGTGAGCTCTAAGATACGGGGGGACACATGGACAATTTGATACTGGCCATACTTTGGATTGCCTGGTGTTTCCTGCACAGTCTTGCCATTTCACCGGGGGTGACGGCGTACATGCGTGGCCGGCTGGGAGAAACATTTCGCTTTTACCGCTTGGCCTATAACTGTCTATCCGTGATCACCCTTGTGCCGGTACTCATCTATACGTACGCCATGCAGGGTGAACCCCGGTTTCGGTGGGAAGGTGCACTGGTGTTTGTCCAAGTTGGCCTGGTGTTGATTGCCGGGCTGTTGTTTTTACTCGGTATGAGACACTATGACATGCGTCAATTCTTGGGTTTTCGTGGCCTGAAAGGGGGGCAACCGGAAGACTGTACGGTAATCACCGAGGACTGCAGGTTGGACACCACGGGGATACTGGGTGTGACGAGACATCCCTGGTACCTGGGCGGCATATTGATCGTTTGGGCCCGGGACCTGGATATTTCCGCCATCATTACCAACGGCATTATTTCCGGGTATTTTGTTGTCGGGGCGTTCCTTGAGGAGCGAAAACTTGTCCGGCAATACCGGGCGGATTACCGGGCATATCAGCGGCGCGTGTCCATGCTGTTTCCCTTCAAATGGCTGAGAAGCCGCCTGAGGCGCTCTTTTTACCGCGCTTTGGGGAGACGCAATTAAGGGCTCGCGCAAAAATAACGTCACATTTTGCCATCTCGGCTTCCGCCCGTCTTTGCCCGATGTCTCACTCGCAAAACCTCGACATAGCCTGCTATGCCTGCGATTTTGCTCAATCGGATCGGCCAAATCCGAACCAAATCCGAGCGCCCATTCTGTGAAGTTATTCTTGCGCGAACCCTAAGGGCGGGATCGGGCATGTCAAAATCGTGACGGCAAAATAAACGGGGCGAGACATGCCTTGGGTTGACCTGTGTCGCCCCATTTTAAGGAGGAGAGAAGCGATAAAGGCGTTTGGCAGTAACCGGAGTCAGGGTCAGTGTCTCATCCCTAAATAAGGTTTTTAGTTGCGGAGAGAGCACGTTTCGCCACTGACCCCAGAAAGACTGCCTATACCGTCTATAAGCAAGATGCGTGCCTTAATTGCTCTATTTTTTGCGTATTTGTGAGTTTTTCCCAATACTCCGTTATCCGGTGGGGGGCAAACGCATCATCAGTTTGCCGCTTACCTGGAATCCACATTTTTCGTATAAGCGGTGGGCGTGGCTGGTTTGAAGCACGAATTGCGTGTGGGAGATAGCCGGATGGTTCAAAATAGCGTCTATCAACCATTGTCCCAACCCACGATTCCGATATTCATCGGCTATGACGATGTCTGACAGCCAGGAAAAAACCGTGTAGTCGGTGGCTACCCGTGCAAAGCCAATCTGTTCCTGACCGGAAAATAACGAGAAACACAACGAATGGCGTATCAGCTTTTCAATTACTGTACGCGGACGCCACGGTCCCCAATACGTGCCGGCAAGAAGCCGTGAGACGACATCGATGTCTATTTCGGTGGAATCGTCGACAATTTTGAACTTTCCTCGTGTCCACTCCATGTATCCTATACCCACACCACTTCGACTGTGTGCCCAAAGATGGTGTCTATTAATAGCTATCACAGGTAGTTAACGCTTGCAAGGATCTACACAACTCCTCCTGCGGGAATACAGTATTCTATGTATATACGTGGGTGCGGCAATGGGTTATGAATTTTTGAACTACCTGACAGACAGGCAAAGGCTTGAATCGAAGACCCGCTGTCCCGTAAGGAGGATCCCATGCCCCAAGAAACGAGCAAACCGAGTCACTGTCCCGGATTTGAGAAATTCCGCAATTTAAGTTCTTTTGTTTGTAAATGTCCGGAGTGCGGAAAAGAGCATGAGATCTTTTCTGACGAGTTTGACCGGCCGCATGTGTGTCGGGGATGTGGAAATCCGATTGATTTTACCCGATGCAGTCTGGACGCGCACGGGGAGGATACCACTGCGCGGTAGACCCGACTTGATTATACGTTTGATGGCGTCGTAAAAAGTCCAATATCTGCGTTGCGCTTCATCCTTCGTCACTGCGGCGTACACTAAGTACGCCTCATTCCTCACGATTTGCGGCGCCTTGATCTTGAACTTTTTACTTAGCCATCCGAAAAGTGACTTTTTACGATTTGATCACGTTTGATGGCGAGAAAAAGGAGAAAGGAAAAAGAATGGATGTCCCTAAGCTTACACCGGCAGATTTGTACCGCACATGTGATCCCGGTCAGTTTGAATTTGAAACGACAAAAGAGCTCGAGGACTTTGCAGGTGCCGTCGGCCAGCCCAGAGCGGTGGAAGCGCTTCACTTCGGCACGAGCATCCAGAGAAAAGGGTATAATGTCTTCACCATGGGCTATGAAGGTGCCGGCAAACGGACCTTGATACACAATGTCCTCGAGTCGAAGGCAAAGGCGGAAGCGGTTCCCTCCGACTATTGTTACGTGAACAACTTCGAGGAGAAGCGAAAACCGAGCACGTTGAAGCTTCCGCCGGGAAAGGGAAAAGCGTTGGCCGATGACATGGAACGGTTGATCGAGGAATGCCAAAACGCCCTCAAAGGTGCTTTTGAAAGTGAGGAGTATCAGAATCGGAGCCAATCCATAACCAAGGAATTCCAGGAGGAGCAGCAGCAGGCGTTTGAAAAGCTAAAAGAAAAGGCCGAAGAAAAAGGCCTGACCGTGATGCGTACTCCCGGGGGGTTGGCATTTGCTCCGGTACGGGACGGCGATATCGTTCCTCCCGATGAGTTTAAGAAACTTCCCGAAGAGGAGCAGGAACGACTTCAGAAAGAAGTCGAAAATCTGCAGCAGGAAGCACAAAAAATCTTTCAGAAGATGCCTGCGGGCGAGCGGGAAATGCATCGGAAGTTGCGCGACCTCCAACAGCAATTTGCGGAATATGCCGTCCGGCCCCTAATTGATGAATTACGAAAAAAGTACGGGGACCTGGAAGCGGTGATGACATATCTGGACGCCGTGCAAACGGACATGATCGAAAATGTCGAAGATTTGCGCAAAGAGGAGGAGCGACAAAAGAAGCAGAAACAGATGCAGGAACAAGCCGGTATGCCGTCGGCGGGAATGGACACGGAGAGAGATTCACCTGCCTTGCAGAAGTATAAAGTAAACGTTTTCATGGATCGCAAAGAGGACAAGGGGGCGCCGGTCGTCTATGAAGAGAATCCCACCTATCAGAATCTATTGGGCCGGGTGGAGAATGTCGCCCACATGGGTACGCTCCTGACCGATTTTACGATGCTGAGGTCCGGGGCCCTTCATCGGGCGAACGGCGGATACTTGATTCTCGATGCGCTGAAACTCCTGACGACGCCCCTGGCATGGGATGGTCTGAAGCGGGCACTCAAGACTGAGCAGATACGCATTGAGTCAATGGGGCAGATGTATGGACTGATCAGTACTGTTTCGCTGGAGCCTGAACCGATTCCCCTCAACTTGAAAGTCGTCCTCATGGGGCCGCCGATGCTCTATTATATGCTCCGGCACTACGACCCCGAATTCAGCTCCCTGTTTAAAGTCACGGCGGATTTCGCCACCGAAATGGATCGGACGGATCAAAGTCTTGATGATTATGCCCGGTTGATTGCCAAAGTAGTGCACAGTGAACAGCTGAAGGACTTTGACCGGACGGCCATCGCCCGAGTTATCGAGCACGGATCAAGAATCGCGGGCGACAGTGAAAAACTCTCCGTTCATATGCAGCGCGTAACCGACCTGGTTCGGGAGGCCGATTACTGGGCCGGAGAAAATGGAAACGCAACGGTAACCGAGGTTGACGTTCAGCAAGCCATCGATAAATGGATTTATCGCTCCGACCGGATTCGGGAGCGTATACAGGAAGAAATCAAGCGCGGAACCATCCTGATCGACACGGACGGGGCCAGTTTGGGACAGGTCAACGGCCTGTCCGTCATTCAGATGGGTGAGTTTGCTTTCGGTCGACCCAGTCGGATTACCGCGCGGATTCATTTGGGCAAGGGCAAGGTCGTGGATATCGAGCGGGAAGTAGAAATGGGAGGCCCCATTCACTCCAAGGGGGTTTTGATTCTGGCCGGATTTCTGGGGTCTCGTTACGCCATGGACCAGCCGCTGTCTTTGTCTGCCAGCTTGGTCTTCGAACAATCCTACAGTGGCGTGGAAGGGGACAGCGCCTCTTCGGCCGAGTTATATGCACTCCTTTCCGCCATCGGCGAGGTGCCGATCAAGCAATCCCTGGCGGTGACCGGGTCGGTGAATCAGCACGGGCAGGTGCAGCCCGTCGGTGGGATCAACGAAAAGATCGAGGGCTTTTTTGACACATGCAAAGAAAAAGAGCTGAGCGGAGATCAAGGGGTGTTGATCCCCGCGTCCAATGTCAAGCATCTGATGTTGCGCCAGGATGTGGTGGATGCCGTGAGTAATGGCAATTTTCACATCTATCCGGTAGAATGGATCGACCAGGGGATTGAGATATTGACCGGGGTGTCGGCGGGAGAGAAGGACGAGGACGGTCGTTATCCGGAAGACAGTATCAATGGCAAGGTCTATCGTCGGTTGGCCGAAATGACCGAGCGATGGAAAAAGCTCGGTCCCGCCGCCGAGAAAGAGAAGTTGCAATGATGGCCAAAGTCCCAGCGCGTTCCATTCGACGTATTTTGGTGGCTGTTGATGCCTCCCCGTCCAGTCGGCTCGCCATACGAACCGCCGCAGAGTTGGCTGCCGCTTTGGGAGGCGAACTCGTGGGCTTGTTTGTGGAGGAGGACAACCTCTTTCAAGTAGCCGAGTTTCCCTTCGCTCGGGAGGTCAGCGGTTTTCTGACGACCTGTTCCCGTTTGGATTCACAGGCCCTGGAACGGGCCCTTCGTGCTCAAGCCCATCGAATGTCCCTTGATTTGGAGGCCGCAGCGGGTGCCAAGGCGGTTCCCTGGCAGTTTCGAGTGGTAAGAGGCACGGTGCCGGAAGAACTGATTGCGGCCGCAGCGGAGGCCGACCTGGTGGTTATCGGTAAAATCGGGCGGTCGCTTGGGCGACGAAGGCGGCTCGGTTCGACGACGCGTATGGTTGTCTCCCGTGGCCGGGGATTGACCATGATTGTCCACGAGGTCCGGAAACCATCGCGGCCCATAACGGTGGTTTACGACGGTTCAAGATTGTCCAAACATGCCCTGGAAGTGGCCGTATTGCTTGCCGGCGTACACGAGGATGTGTTCCTGAGGGTGGTCATTGTGGCGGAGTCCCGCGAATCGGGCACCCGATTACAATCGGAAGTCAAGGCAGAGGTCGATATTCCGGAAAATGAATTCGCGGTGGAGATATCGGTGCTGGTAAACCCGAGCACCTCGCAACTGACCTGGTTCCTGCAAGGCGACGGTGGGGGGCCGGTCGTCATGGCCTGTGATGCCGTGGGACAGGAGGATTTATGTGCCGCCGTTAACGAGATCGAAGCGCCGGTGCTTTTAGTCGGGGAGAGAAATTCAGGTCGGTCGTAAGTAACCCACGTTTGCCCCACAGCCCAGTCTTGATGGCGTCATAAAAAGCGGGGGTAAGCCGCCCCGCGTCTTCCTGTCAGAACCAAGGGACTCTAACGGCTTCAAACAGTTAGCCCCATTGAAATCTGAGACCGTCCTGAACCTGTAACGTTTTCAAAAAGTCGATCAAGTTTATAGCGGCAAATATCTCTCACTTCTTATTTCGGATCACCCTATAAAATGGTATAACTTTTCCGGCCGAGTGAGGGATGGTATATTCGATGGTCTCCAACATAATCCGGGAGTATATTTCCTGGATGGCGGAGTGGATTCAGATCCACGAGGCCCTTTTTTGGTGGGTGGGCGTCTTGTCGCTGATTATGTTCGCCGGGAGCTTGGGCGGCCTTGCTCTAATGGTGGTTAAGCTCCCGGCGGAGCACTTTGTCCGGGAACATGAGCGCCGGCCCATCATACCGATAAAGAATCCGGCGGCACGAATTTGTTATCAGGTGGTCAAAAACGCGGTGGGAATATTCTTTATCGCGGCCGGGTTGGTCATGCTGGTATTGCCCGGTCAGGGATTGATCGCCCTGGTCCTGGGGATTTCCCTGACCGACTTTCCTGGGCGACATGGGCTCGTCCGTGCCATTATTCGACAAAAACGTGTGCTCCGGTCGGCCAACTGGTTTCGGGCCAAATTTGACCGCCCGCCGCTGAAGGCGCCGTAAGGAGCGAAACAGTAGACCAAATGCCGGGGCTTCAGATCGAAAGAATCAGAACACGATAGTGAGGATTGATGATCTTACGACGCTTAAAAGAAGACGTCGTTCTGGGGGATGGCGGGGCTTTGTTCGAACTGGAACGTCGGGGCTATGTCAGTGCCGGGCCGTTTACCCCGGAGGTTTCCATTGAGCATCCGGAGGCCTTGAAGCAGCTTCAGACGGAGTTTGCACGGGCCGGGGCCCAGGTACTACAAGCCCTGACCTATTATGCCCATGAAGAGAAATTGAGGCACCTGGGTCGGGCGGGGATCCTGGGGGAGATTAACGCGTCGGCCGTCCGCATCGCTCGAGAGGTTGCAGACGAGTACGACTGTCTGGTTGCGGGCAACCTGGCCAATACCTGGGTGTATGATCCGAGCGATCCGGGTACGCATATGGAAACCCGCCGCCAGTTCGATGAGCAGATTGACTATCAGCAGTCCCAGGGGGTGGATTTTTTCATTGCCGAGACCTTGGAGTATCTTGGAGAAGCCAAAATCGCCCTGGAGGCGATCCGGGGCGCCAAAATGCCCGCCATGATCACCTTGGGATTCAAATACCAAGATGAAACGGCGGACGGGGTGAAGTTGGAAGAAGCTTTCAAAACACTTGAAGGGTTGGGTGGGGAGATAGTCGGCCTTAATTGTTTCCGCGATCCCGAGCACATGCTGCCTTTGGCGAAACGGGTCCGGGCGGCGGTATCCTGTTTTGTGGCCACCCAGCCGGTGGCCTATCGATGTACGGATGATGCCCCCTATTTCCAGATTCAAAAGTTTCACGATCACCTGGCCTTTCCGCTGGAGCTCGATCCGTTCGTGCTGACGCGGGTTGAAATGGCGGAGTACGCGCGCACGGCCAAGGGCATGGGAATCAATTATATCGGCGGGTGCTGCGGGACCGCCCCCCACCACCTGAGGGCCATGGCGGAGGCCCTGGGCCGAGAGGTTCCCAACAGTCGGTATTCGCCGCAGTTGAGGTTTCATCCCATTATCGGAGAAGCGGGATATGTTAAGGAAAAAGATGCCCGTGTCTTATGTGAACAGCGTTACGGGTCCGCGGTGTGCCACTTTTTGAGTGAGAAACCGGGAGAGGGCCTGAAGACGGAATAAGACCGGATGTTGATGCTACATCTTTACATTCCCGATCCTTCGGCATACACCTGCTTTGATTTCGGTAAAGCGGAAACAGGATTTCACACATGGGTAAACGGTGCATCCGTACAAGCGGCCTAAAAAAATCCTTGATGGTCAAATATTTTATGTGTATACTTTGGATATACATTGGGAGGTGATCATATGCTTGCAAAGATTCAAAAATGGGGAAATAGCCAAGGCCTTCGCATCACAAAGGCATTGCTTTCAGATGCGCAGATAAATGTAGGTGATGACGTCAATATTTCTGTAAAAGACGGTGCCTTAATCGTCACCCCGGCCCAAAGAGTCCGCAAGAAACATAATCTCAAGGACCTTGTGGCGAAAATTCCCAAAGGACACCAAACCAAAGAAACCGATTGGGGAGAACCAGTCGGAAAAGAGGTTTGGTAAATGTCGGTCTATGTTCCCAAGCAGGGAGACATAATCGCAATTACATTTGACCCGCAAGCTGGGCATGAGCAAAAAGGACGCCGACCAGCATTAGTTGTCAGCAAGGATCTGTTCAATAGCAGCACAGGTTTAGCTATTGTGTGCCCCATTACAAATACTGACCGTGGCTTCCCCTTTCACGTGCCTATTCCAGAGGCAAGCAAGTTGACCGGTTTCGTCATGGTTGAACAAGTAAAATCAGTTGATTTCCGAGCTCGCCGTGTTAGGCGTATCGAGCGCCGGAATGACGAACTGTTGTCTGAAGTACTGTCAATATTAGATGCTTGTATATATGAATAGGCCAACCACCGCATTCGTGGATAATGGGGACGCCTATGTTTTTATTTGTTTCCCACAGAGGAGTCCAGTCCTGCACTCATTTATGGTCGTGTACTTTGTAAAACGCATAATTTCCTGGGCGTTCCCATTATTCCTCTCCCGGTCAGATATGGCAATGGTCACCATGGCCAGGGCCTTCGGATTACAGGAGAAAAGCGATGTTTTGGAAAAATCAGAAGCACCGATCGATGGCTTTCACGGTTTTGCTGATCCTGGTCCTGGGCGTATTAAATTTTTTAACGGGGTACGAGATAAGCTTTTCCATTTTTTACCTCATACCAACCGCATATGCTTTATGGCAACTAGGGAAAGACTTCGCCCTGGTCACCGCAATAATTAGCGCCATGGTTTGGTTTATATCAGACCTTGCGACGGGGCACACCTTTTCCCATCCACTAATCCCAATTTGGAATGCCGGTGTCAGGCTCGCCTTCTTTATCGTCTTTGTTTTTCTGGCAAATCGTTGGAAAATCGCGTACGAAAAACAACAGCAACTTGTTAAGGACCTTCAAAAGGCCTTTGAAGAGATCAAGACTCTGGGCGGCCTGATACCCATATGCTCATACTGTAAAAATATTCGCGACGACGCCGGTTATTGGCAACAGGTTGAGGCCTTTGTTCAGGAGCATTCCGACGCGACGTTTACCCACAGTATTTGCCCGACTTGCCTGGAAAAATGGAAAAAAGAAAGAGGACTTTAGGACGATTCAAATACGTAGTGTGTATCCACCGTCCAGTTTCCTAAATCCACCGCTTGTTCTTCTATATGACATTTTCGGTTTTTTGGGCGATCGGTTTGGGGGTTTGACAAGGGCCCCA
>CAZHHS010000030.1:0-9705 GCA_964532395.1 uncultured Desulfobacterales bacterium
AATCCCCGGTTTCCGGATGGGCTCAATAATATCCTGAATACCCGTTTCCGGCAACAGTGGATCTTAATTTAGAATGCGCCCCCCTATCAAATATTATAGGCCGCTTCACTGTGCTGGGTAAGGTCCACGCCTCTGATTTCATCCTCCGGCTCAACCCTCAATCCCATGACGACGTCGATAAGTTTCAAAAGGACGGCGGTTACAACAAAGGCGAAAACGACGGTGGCCACAATCGACACGAATTGGACCCACAATTGACCCGGATTCCCGAAGAAGAGGCCGTTTGCACCGCCCGGATTGACTCGTGTACTGGCCCATAACCCCGTGGCCAGCGCACCCCAGGTACCCCCCAGGCCGTGAATGCCCACAACGTCCAGAGAATCATCATATCCCAACCGGGCCTTCATGAGTACGCCCCCGTAACATATAACCCCTGCCACGGCACCGATGACCAGCGCCGACATGGGTCCGACGAATCCGGCCGCCGGTGTTATGGCCACAAGGCCGGCAACGGACCCACTTGCCACGCCCAAGGTGGTGGGCTGCCTGCGGTGAATCCATTCCGCCGCCATCCAGCTCACAGCGGCGGCCGCAGCCGCCACATGGGTGGTCACGAAAGCGCCCGCCGCCAATCCGTCAGCAGCCAGGGCGCTGCCTGCGTTAAACCCGAACCAACCGAACCAGAGCATTGCGGTACCTGTAATGGTCATGGGCATGTTGTGGGGAATAAACTGCTCCTTCCCAAAGCCCTTTCTCTTGGAAATCAGCAACGCGGCGGCCAGCGCGGACGCCCCGGAGCTGATGTGAACCACGGTCCCCCCGGCGAAATCGAGGGCGCCCAGGTTGCCGATCCACCCGCCGTCCCCCCATACCCAGTGGGCCAACGGACAATAGACCAAGGTGGACCAGAGGGCAATGAAGACCAGGAATGAACTGAATTTCATCCGTTCTGCAAAGGCGCCGGTAATGAGGGCGGGCGTAATAATGGCAAACATGGCCTGAAAAACCATAAACGCCTGGTGGGGAATGGTGCCGGCATAGGTCGGATTCGGGCTCAGGCCGACCCCCCTTAAACCGAACCATGACAAACTGCCCACCAGCCCACCGATATCGGGTCCGAAGGCCAAAGAGTATCCCCACAACACCCAGATCACCGTCACGAGTCCCATGGCGATAAAACTCTGCATAATGGTTCCCAATACATTTTTGCTTCGAACCATACCCCCGTAAAAAAGTGCCAGCCCCGGGGTCATAAAGAGTACCAGAGCCGAACAGATCAAGATGAACCCCGTATCACCTGCGTCAATCATGCGATCACCCTCCTTTTCATTTCACCGCTGTATCGTGCTTTTTCGACAAAATGAGCAACACGTATGCCATGGGACAAAATTTCATCATTCACTAGTAAATACAAAATGTTATAACGATACCACCCCAAAGTCCGCCACCCCGATGGTTTACATTTATGTTGGAAGTTTTTTTGTTTCCGACAAAACCGTTAAGACTGAATGGATTTGGGTTTCGTAGTAGGCGGGATTTCCGGTATACTGGCCGGCATTGGTGGAAAGAATCGGGAATGACTCACAATCAAAAGACAGATTCGGCCGCGCAACCGACTTCGGAGACCCTGGAGGACAAGTATATTCACCGGGTAGCCGGTTACGCCTTTTTGCTCAATTTCGTTTTGCTTGTCATGAAGGCGTTGCTGGCCGTTTTTTCCGGAAGCCTGGCCATTACCGCCAGTGCCATCGACTCGGGAACCGACGCCGTCGCATCGCTTGTCATTTATGGCGGGGTAAGATTATCCGCCAAAAAAACGCGCTCGTTCCCCATGGGTCTTTATAAACTCGAAAACCTGGCCTCGGTGGTCATTGCCATTTTCATTTTTATTGCGGGCTATGAAATCGTCCGCAACGTCTTTTCTCCCGCAACGGACGTTCCGGACATTTCATTGCCTTACATTTTGTTGCTGCTTGTTGGAACCGTGGCCACTTTTCTCTTTGGGCAGTATGCCATGGCGGTCGGCCGAAAGACGGGGTCTCCCACCCTGGTTGCCGAGGGACGACATCGCCAGGTGGACGTCCTTTCATCGATTGTGGTCCTGATTTCAGTCGTGCTGAGCTATTTCAACCTGGCGTTTGACATTTGGGGTATCACCGTAGATAAGGCCGGTGCCGCCCTGGTACTCGTCTTTATCGCCCGGGCGGGCTGGGAACTACTTTCCGATGGTATGCGTGTTCTTTTGGATGCCTCCGTCGACCCGTCCACCTTGAACCGTATTCGTTCAATCATCGAAAGCGAACCGATGGTCAGTGAAATCAAATCCCTCATGGGCCGAAACGCCGGGCGGTTCCGATTTATACACGCCGGCATCACCTTAAAGACGGAAAACCTGGAAAAGGCGCACCGGATCAGCAAGGAGATAGAAACAAGGATTCGCAACGAGATCACCCACGTGGAACGGGTGATCATCAATTACGGTCCCGAGGAAAGATCCCATTACCGAATCGCCTTGCCGGTCGGCGACGACAAGCAACAGATAAGCCGACATTTTGGAGAAGCCCCCTATTTCGCCATTCTCCGTGTCCGCCGAAGAGACCATGTCATCGAACAGCAGAGAATCGTAGAAAATCCCCACCAGTCGGTGAAAACGGCAAAAGGCATTCGGGTGGCCGAGTGGTTATTGGAACAGGGCGTGGATCATGTGGGGATGCGAGAGGACGTGTCCCACAAAGGACCGGGCTACGTCCTTTCAAACGGCGGCGTGAGAATCCACAAGATATCCGCCGGTCGAATCGACGAAGTCGCCGGTGAGATTTTGGATGTCAGGGATTAGAGGACATAAAATCTTTGACGTTTTTTATAAGTATTTTCTTGTTTGCTTTGGTGTTTTCAAAAAGCGCTTTTTGCTTGCCGGTGAGTTCCGAATTATACTTTGCTTCCAACAAAATCTTATCTCTTGTGAAGAAATCTATCTCGATTTTATTCTTATAAACGTAGCAAGGCTCTTTATGTTTGATTTTATGATAAATCAGGTTTTCAAATACGGCGCCTCTATCTCTAAAACCCGTGTGCAAGTTTCTTATTCCTACATCTCCGGCATATATTTTTTTGGGAGATGTGAGTCTTTCATTCAATTTGCCGCATCTTTCAACAGAATGAACAAGATAGGTATCTTCAAAATAGCCTAAATACCTTCTGGCGGTGTCGACTCCAATACCGAGAATTTTGGAAATCTTGTTAAGGCTTACCTGCTTTCCCGCTCTTTCCATTAGAAGTCTGAAATAATCTCTTATGATTGTTTCGTCTCTTACGCCGTGTGCTGCAATGATATCCTTATACATAATATCGTCCAAGAGTTGAACAAGATAGGCGATGTCGCCTGTTAGGACATAGTCCGGAACGCCTCCTGTCTGCATATAATCATCAAAATAAGAGTCAAAGAGATGGCTGTCCGCCTTTCTTAGTTTAATCTTTTTAAACAGCAGATACTCTTCGAAGGTAAGCGGCAGGATTTCCGTGACCATTTCCCTGCCTGTTAAATGTGCCTTCTTATCTTTTAATATTGAAGAAGAGGACGACGATGCATATATTTTTACATTGCCCATGTCGTAGAGATTCTTCAGTTCCTGCTGGAAATTCTTTTTATAGGCAATTTCATCAAGGAAAAGATATATCTTTTGTGAGAACGACAGCTTATGTACCTTCCTGTATTCGTCGATAATTTCCATTATTGAGTGGTGCTCGAGGCCATAGGTGTCAAGGCTGATATAAAAAATATGTTTTGGTTCGATATTATGACCTTTAATCAATCTCTCTACCAACAGTTTCATAAGGGTAGTTTTGCCGATTCTTCGGAGCCCTGTAAGAATTACAACGTCTTTTCTTTTCATGGCTTGTTCTATCTTTGAAAGATACGATTCTCTTTCGACGAAATCGTAAGAAATCCCTTCTTCCCACCACGGATTGAATCTGAAAAACAATTCTTCCATTAGACTACCCCACAGTATGAAATCATTATATTCTATACTATTCTATAGGATAAGATGTCAACGGAAAAAACCTAGGGCGTGGATTATGTGGGGATGCGAGAGGATGTGTCCCACAAAGGCCCGGGCGAGGTCCTTTCCAACGACGGGGTAAAGATACACAGCGTATCTGCAGGCGGGATCAATGTTACATTTCCGTGACATAATGTTTTCTGGTTGACATAAGAAATCCTCAGTAATAAGGGGATAATTGGGTGTTTATTTTTGCTTTCTTTCCTCCTCTGTTCGTGCCTTACGCTTTTTAGTTGTAAATATTTTCAAATATTTATCCGCCTGAAAGGACCAAGGCAAGTCGTTTTTCGGCAACCATAGACTCTGGAATTGGGATATCCCAATATGGAAGCAACTCCCGGTCATATTGCCGTGTTCGTGTTTGTCATAACGATCTTCTTCGTTATAGATCTGGGTAGCCACAGGCAGCGGAAACCCATTACCGCCAAGAATGCCGCCCTCTGGTCGGCTATATGGATTGCCGTTTCCTTGGCCTTTGCCGGATATCTGGCCTTCAGTCAAGGGACGCGACAATCTTCTCTTTTTCTTACCGGCTATCTGATGGAAAAGTCTCTTTCCGTGGACAATCTGTTCGTGTTCATGGCGGTATTTGCGAGCTTCGGGATTGCTGAAAGCTATCAACACCGTGTTTTGTACTATGGCATTATCGGGGCGGTGGCCTTACGATTTGTTTTTATTGCAGCGGGAACATCATTATTGTGGCTGGGAGATTGGGTACTCGCTGTCTTCGGGCTCTTTGTCATTTGGACTGCCTGGAAGATGTGGAAGACATCGAAACAAAAAACTTCTGAAATTGAAGACTATGCGAATCACTGGAGTGTGCGTCTTGCCGGAAGGATCCTTCCGGTATATCCCAAGTTGGTGGGCCACAGCTTTCTCACCAAAGCCGGAGGTGCTCTCGCTGTAACGCCCTTATTTCTTTGCCTGGTTTGCGTAGATGTAGCCGACGTGATGTTTGCCTTTGATTCGGTTCCGGTGGTCATTGCAGTGACGGAGGAACCCTTTCTGATCTACACGTCGAATGTCTTTGCCATCCTTGGCCTGAGGGCGCTCTATTTTCTGCTCTGTTCCTTAAAAAGGTCCTTAATCTACCTGGAGAAGGCAGTCATCGCTATCTTGTTCTACATCGGGATCAAGATGATCACCGCCGTCACCGGTATTTATCATGTTCCCGCGTTCACCAGCCTGGCAATTGTTACGACCGCCCTCGCACTCGGCATAACCGCATCTTTGTTCGCCCCGTTACCATCAAAACTGCACAAAAACAGACCTGTTGGTGGCGGTTTCGACACCGTCAGTTCGGGCTGAGGGTGTTTCGTCCTTAAAACGTCTTTGAAGAAAAGCTAAATGGAACCTTCACCGTTTGCACGGACACGGGGTGCGGATGTAGCGCAGGAGGTTCAGCCTTTGTACCGAACAAATACAGTGGTTCCATCCTTGGGAAGCAGCAGCTAAAGAGAGCGGATTCAGCCATGGGTCCGCTTTTTTTATGCTCTTTATCATCCCAAAAGTCTTGTCTTGCCGAACTGTTGATTCTCCCCCGAATACCGATAGACCTGCTCATATATCTTCATCTGTTATTCACACGTCTGACATGAAATAATCCCACAAGTGAACCATAAGGACGGAAGCAGTCTCAATAGGACAATATGGGATTGTTTTTGAGCATCAGTGAGCGTGTCGAGAAGAAGAATGAATGATAATGCAATAGGTTACAATGGGATTGCCTTTTTACTTCTCATGATCCTAAGTTGGCCTGTAGTCGTCCAGGGTGGCTATAAGGACGAGATCGGATACACTCGGCTTCAAACCGAACTGGGAGATAATACGCCAAAAGGCACCGGGATCGTCGTAACGCAAACGGAAGCGCTGTCTGGGGGCAACTACATGCCTGATATCAACAATGGAGAGTTTACCGGCGATCCCATCAAAACAATCACTCCGAAATCTGGTTCTAGTGGTGTATCGGGACATGCAACCACTGTGGGCAAGTACTTCTATGGAAATAGCACCTCCATCGCCAAGGGAATAACCGATATTTGGTGTTACGAAGCAAACGACTGGATCAATAGTATAATAGAGCCGGACCCGTATGGAGAGTGGTCCTGGTCCTTAGGTGAATACGTCCGATATGTACCTTCTTCACCACCGATCAGACCGGTCAGCAATTACAGCTGGATCGGCAGCGTTACGGATCAGAATCAGAACGAGCTTCCGGATTATAATTCGGACATCCTGCGACGGCTGGACTGGATTGCCTCAGAATACGACCAGCTGCATTTCGTCGGCATTGCAAACAGCTCCTCCGCCAACTTGCCGCTGCTGGCTACGGCATTCAACGTAATTACCGTAGGTCGGAACAGCGGATTTCATAGCCGACGCACTTCAACCGTAGTGGAAGACTGGCCGACAGCATACTTTTCTGACGACTTCATTTACAGTTACCAACGAACCAGGCCCCACATGGTGGTTCCTGTCAGCCCCGTCAGCTACTCGACCTCCGTCGGTGCAGCTGCTGCCGCCATGCTCTTAGAACATGGGCAAGGCACCAATGCCGTCCGTTCAGAGGTTATCCAAGCGGCCCTGATGGCCGGAGCCGACCGGATAACTTCTTCCCTGTGTAGCTACATGATCGCCGACTACCGAAAAGACCCATCGAACCAAACGGAACATGGATTGGACAGTCGTTTTGGCGCCGGCCGACTCAATATTTACAACAGCTACAAGATCATCGATTCAGGCGAACAGGACAGCGCGGAAGACGGCGTCGGCACGGTGGGAACCGAGGGCTTTGATTACGATGCTTCTTTCGGTACGGGGGGAAACAATGCGACGGGCACGTATACCTTTCAAGCGAATCCTTTCAACCTGAGATTGTGCGCATCGCTGGTGTGGACCCTTGAAATAGCTTCGGGCAACAATTCCCGGTTTTACGGCGACGCCACGCTTCATAACATGGATCTCGTCTTGTTCGATGTAACTCAAGGAAGGCGGGTCGCAGCCTCAACGGGCTCCGGTGACAACACGGAAAGCCTCTCGTGGGTCCCATTGGTCAGCGGGCATGACTATGAACTAAGCGTACAAAGCAGCGGGGACTTTGAGTGGGATTATGCGTTGGCCTGGAGAATGGTCCCCCTTGACCCGAACGACCAGGACTATGACGGGTTCCCGGACGATCTGGAGGCCCGGTATGGTTTGAGTTCTTCCGATCCCGATGATGCCGCCCTGGATAGTGATTCGGATGGCCTGCCGAACCTCGAAGAATACTACAGGAATACGGTCATGACTGTTCCGGACACTGACGGAGACGGAATTGACGACGGACCTGAGTTTTACTTCTGGGCGGAAAGCTGCAGCGATCCGGATGGCGACGGCTTGCACAATCTCATCGATCCGGATTCGGATAACGACGGCATGGACGACGGCCCGGAACGGGATTACTGGACGAACCGAGACTGTTCAGCTATTGACGGCTGTTCCGGAAATTGTCTGAACTGTGACATAGACGGGGACGGCAAAGATCAGAACATGCTGGATCCGGACGCCGACAGCGACACATTTCTGGACGGTGTCGAGGTTCAATACGGGACAGACCCCGCAGACGACCAATCTAAACCTGAAATCCCTGCGGTCCCTGCCACGACGCCGTATGGCCTGTTGGCCTCTGTCCTGTTGCTTCTGGTCGGGGGGGCCTGGATGGTTGGCGGACGAAAGCAACAGTCGACCTCACAGCATTTCCTGGTACGAACCGGATCGGGGCCCACAGCGACAGTGGTGCGGAGACAGACGGGCCGGTACCCCCGATAGATTCGGTCGCCGCTACTGGCCCCGTTGTGCTATCTTACTATTCCAAACTCCGGTAAATCACCGGTGGCGGTGGCGTAAGACTCAACATCGATCCTTCGGGGCCCGTTAAATCGATGACACGAGGACAGGTTGGGTACGGGAAGAGAAATGGGATGGAATGTGGGAATAGAAATAAAGCCCCAAATGTCACGCATGTCCCTTAGACCCAGAATTGCGGGTTACACACGAAACCAACTTTTTCTGGTAATGCCGAACAAGCCGGCCAACCCTGAGGAAAACAACAAGAGGGCTCCGGGGATGGGGACGGCGGAAAGATGCCCGTTGCCGGCCAAGTCCGCACCGGTATAATCGGTTCCGTTGATTCGTACCAAGAAATCAGGATTGTCCGTATCCCAATAGACGTCGCTGATTTCCGGATTTCTATTGTTTCCGTAATCAAACCTGATCGTACCGATTTGAATGTCTCCGGCAACCTCGACAACTCCCTCCGGAGGGATTTTGGCAGCATTGAAATTCGAAATCAAGCCGGGTGGTGTCGAGTCAACAGCACCCCCGAAGGCATTAGCCGTTAATCCTGATGGCGGCGTGTTTTCATAGTCAATCCACTCGAGTTTATCTGCTTCATAGTCATAAGACAACGCCAGGTTATATCCGTTTGTAGTCAACGGATTGGCCTCCTCGGTAAGCAACCATATCTCCCACGTGTCATCCATTCCCTCGTTGGCAATGTGAAATCCCCAGTCCGCAGACGCGGTACTCACCTGAAAGAAGACAAGTCCGATTAATGCAACGAATGAGAAAAGCTTTGTTGTCATTTCACAACCTCCAATATTTATGGGCAGGTTCTTCCCCAATTGTCGGATAGGATAAAATAGTCACCCATGTTCACTCGGCCATCTCCATTCAGGTCGGCCTCATTCGCTCCCGTCGCCCCCCAGTTATCAGACAAGATGAAATAATCCCCCATGTTCACACGGCAGTCCCCGTTGATGTCTCCGACCAGGTCGAATTGCGTGGGATCCGTCCCGCTTACAAATTCATCCATATTCATGAAACCGTCATTATCAAAATCATCTTCCGGCAGGACGTCCATCAACGATTCATACGGATCCTGCAAATCAAAATCGATTATCAGGCTCTCAAAGGCATCCCCCATAGCATCGCCGTCCTCGTCTTGCCATTCAGCCGCGTGATTCGGAAACGCGTCGACCGCGTCGGGAACCATGTCCGCATCCGAATCCGCTCTTATCTGCCAGGCCAAGGCATAATCCCAGTTAAACGCCGGCTGGGCCGGGCCCGGCCGGACCTGAAGCAGGTATTCGTGGCCGCCGGTCAGGGGAACAAAAAGATTTTCCGTGTTTTCATCTCTGCTGCTGGAATCAGAAACCAACAGCCCCCCTTCCGTTAGGTCATATAAAAAAAGGTCCATGTCATACAGCATCGCCGTACCGTCAAACGCGTAGGGCGTGCCGCCGTCGATGTGCAGATTCCAGGCCAGGGCCGCAGACAACAGGGTGTATACGCCATCGGCGACGAAGTAATAAGACGCCGTCGCATTGGCGTCATTTCCGCCGAACCGCGGATCGTAGTCAAATCCCTCAGGCCCGATGGCCCCCTGCCCCTCCGCATGGTCTTCGGCACTGTTTTGCTCACCCGAAGCGACAATCCGATAGCTGTTGTAGACGTTGAGCTGGCCGGCACCGTATCGCCTGTCAAGTCGGTTGTCGGTTCGATCATCGGGAATGCTGCGATAGTCCGTAATCTCCACACCGCCTGAATTGTTTGTGAAGCGATCCGCACCGGCCATGAGGGCGGCCTTGATCACCTCTGAACGTTC